>NZ_JBITLX010000011.1:42549-238772 GCF_044465625.1 Actinoplanes sp. NPDC049599 | reverse complement strand
CGGTCTCATTCCGAACCCGGAAGCTAAGCCCTCCAGCGCCGATGGTACTGCACTCGGGAGGGTGTGGGAGAGTAGGACGCCGCCGGACTTAACGTTGAATGGTAGGCCCACACCAGCACTGGTGTGGGCCTACCACCATATATGCGCGTGAGCGTGTGTGTGTGAGCCTGTCCCGACCGGGACAGGCTCATTTTGCGTTCCGGGGGTGGCGGCGACCGCGGCCGGCGTGGTGGAGTCACGACGGCGGTCGTGTAGCCGGCGGAGGCGGTGGGTAATAGGTGAACGTGATTGTCCGGGTAGGAGCGTTGGCCGTGGCCGTCGGTCTGCTGGCCGGGTGTTCCGCTGCTGACGGCGGTGGGCGTGACTACAACCCGGGGCATCAGCCCCGCTATCTCGTGCCCGACGAGTCGTCCGGCGTTCCCGGGCCGGCGGCGACCTGGCCCGGCTCCGGCACGGGGCTCGGGTTGCCCGGCATCGGCCAGGCGCAGCCGAGCGAGCCCGATCATGTCGTCCGGGGCGGAGCCGTCTCGTCCGTGCAGGGCAAGCCCGCCACGTTCTCCCTGGTCAACAGCGCTGACGTCGTGCAGGTCACGGTCGGCGATCTGGGGGCCGAGCTCTTCTCGGTGGCCACCCCGGCGGAGTCCAAGGTGGTGCCCAAGGTCGACGTCAGGGACGCCACCGTGGTGGCCGGGCTCCGCACCACCGGTCTCGCCGGTCCTGCCCTCGTCACCGTTGTGCTCAGCGACGATGTGCGGTGGATCGTACGGTTGGCCGGCGGCGCCAGCGACCAGACCGTTGACCTCAAGGGCGGTCCGGGCGGCGACGTCGAGTTCTCCGCCGGCACGAGCCGGGCCGAGGTCTCGCTCCCGGCGGCCGGCGGCACCCAGCGCGTAGTTCTCGGCGGCGGCGCGAGCCAGCTGTCGGTGCACCTGACCGGGACGGCACCGGTGCGGGTCGCCGCGAAGAACGGCGCGGGCGAGGTCACCATCGACGGCCAGACCAGATCAGGCGTGCCCGGCGGCTCGACATTCACCGCACCGGGCTGGGAAACCGCAACCGACCGCTTCGACATCGACGCCACCAGCGGCGTCTCCTCCATGACGGTCGCCCGCAGCTGAGCTCCACCGATCAAAACGGCCGGCGCCGGACCCAGCCGCGAGGTATCCAACCGTGAGCTGGGAGCGAGCCGCGAACAGGTCGGAGCGGACCTTCGCAGGCGTTGCGGTGGCAACCGTAGGCGACCTTTCGTCACCCTGCGTTCGCGGGGCGCCAAGCCTTTGACGGGTGACGCGGCGGACAAGCCGGGCTACGCGAGGTCCGGGTCGCCGGTGACCTTGCCGGGGTTGAACAGGTTCCGGGGGTCCAGGGTCTGTTTCACCGCCTGCATCATCGCCAGCACCGGTGGCGCCAGCTCCTGCCGCATGCCGCGGCGTTTCAGCAGGCCCACGCCGTGCTCGCCGGTGACCGTACCGTTGAGGGCGATCGCCGCCGTGAGGATCTCCTCGAACGCTGCCTGGGCCGCTTCCCGGGCCGCGTCGTCGCCCGTGGGCGTGCGGATCAGCGGGTGCAGGTTGCCGTCGCCCGCGTGGGCGATGGTGGCGATCGTCACGCCGTGTCGTGTGGCGATCTCCTCGATCGAGGCCAGCATCGCCGGCACGGCCGATCTTGGCACGCAGACGTCCTCGGTCAGCACCGGGCCCAGCCGTTCCATGGCCGGGTAGGCCAGCCGGCGGGCGGCGAACAGCGCTTCCGCCTCGAACTCGTCCGTCGACTGTTCCGCCCACTGGGCGCCGGCGTCGCGGAAGATCCGGGCCAGTGCGTCCGCCTCGGTCTGGCCGGAGTCGCCCGGGGTGTCGATCTGGGCGAGCAGCAACGCCTCAGCCGTCGCCGACAGGCCCAGGTGCTTCCACTCCTCCACGGCCTGCAGGCACGCCCGGTCCAGCAGTTCCAGCGCCGTCGGGAGCAGGCCCAGGCGGGTGGTCGCGGCCACCGCGTTGCCGGCGGCGACGACGCTGTCAAAGGCGCCGACCACGGTACGGGGAGCAGCCACCCGAGCCGGCCGCAGCCGCAGCGTCACCTCGGTGACCACACCCAGCGTGCCCTCCGCGCCGACGAAGAGGCTGACCAGGTCGTAGCCCGCCACGCCCTTCGTGGTGCGGTGGCCGAGGCGCACCGCCGTACCGTATGCGCCCGCCGGGCCGCCCACGACGGCCTGCAGGCCGAGCACGTAGTCGCGGGTCACGCCGTATTTCAGGCAGCAGAGGCCGCCGGCGTTCGTCGCGACGTTGCCGCCGATGGTCGACCAGGGCGCGCTCGCCGGGTCCGGCGGGTACCAGAGGCCGTGCGCGGCCACCGCGGCCTTCAGGTCGTCGTTGACGACGCCGGGCTGGACCACCGCGATCATGTTGTCCGGGTCGATCTCCAGGATCTTGTTCATCCGGGACAGGTCCAGGATGAGGCTGCCGTCGACCGCGTTGGCCCCGCCGGACAGCCCGGTGCCCGCCCCGCGCGCGACCACCGGGATGCCGCGGGCCGCACAGGCCGCGACGATCGCGCTGACCTCTTCGGTGGTGCGCGGCCGGATCGCGCCGATCGGGGTGCCGGCCGGGGCCCATTCGGCGTCGTCGTGGCTGAGCGAGTCGAGCACGTCCGGGTCGACGATCAGATCGAGGCCGGGCAGGTCCGTCGCCAGCGTGCCGCTCACGGCAGGCCGGCCAGGAACTTCAGCAGCGCCTCGTTCACCAGGTCGGGCTGGTCGATGTTCACCGCGTGCCCGCTGTGCTCCAGGATCAGCGCCCCCGCCCGGGAGTTGCTCGACGCCGCGGCGGTGGCATGCTCGCACGGCCAGAGCTGACTCTCGCGGCCCGCGATGAACAGGCTCGGCACCGACACCCGTGCGACCACGTCACGCCAGTCCTGCTCCGCGTGGTCCTGCAGCAGCGGCCAGGTCTCCGGGGCGCGGGGGTCGCTCATCTGCGGCACCCGGCCGAGCGCCTCGACCAGCCTGCCAAGGCGCTGGACCGACTCGGCGACCGGCAGGCCGCGGCCGGTGTCCGGGACGCCGTCCTCGAAGAACGTGCCGAGGTTGTCGCGGGTCAGGCCGTAGAAGCCGTACGGCCAGACCTCGTCGTTGACCATCTTCGGGGTCTGGTCGAGGGTGACCACGCCGCGCAGCCGGTCGGCGCCGAACAGGTCGTAGTACGCCCAGATCGTGCTGGCGCCCATCGACCCGCCGACGAGCACGACCTCGTGGAGGCCGGTGGCGTCGAGGAAGTCGTGCACGTCCTTGCCGTGCCGGGCCATCCGCTGGCCGTACGCGGGATTCTCCGAACCGCCGTGCGACCGCCGGTCGAAGCCGAGCACCCGGTAGCCGGCGGTGAGCAGGGCCCGGCGCTGCAGTTCCCAGGTCTCGGCCGACGCGGTGAAGCCGGCGATGAGCACCACCGGCTGCCCGGCGCCCGCATCGGTGTGGTGCAGGGTGACACCGTCGCTGGTGACGATCGTCGACATGCCTCGACCCTACGACGGGCTCAGCGCAAGCGCCCGGGAAGACGGCACACAGCTGAAGTCCGGGGGACCGGCGGGCGAACAGCGCTCTTGTCGCTCACCGTTCCCGCGCCGGTCACAACGTCGTGGCCCGGCGGGACGGGACCGGCGCTCATCGTGTGCCCATGCGAATCGCGCTGGTCACGGAGTCCTTCCTGCCGGACGTCAACGGTGTCGCGCACTCGGTCGTCCGCGCGGCCGAGCATCTTGTCCGGCGTGGCCACGCGCCGTTGGTGATCGCTCCGCAGCCGCCGCCCGGCGTCCGGGGCACGGAAGGCGACCTGCCCTATCCGGTGGTGCGCATCCCGTCGCTGCCGATGCCCGGCTACCCGCAGCTCCGGCTCGGGCTGCCGACCCCGGCGCTGACCGCGGCGCTGCGCGGGCACGGCACCGATGTGGTGCACCTGGCCAGCCCGTTTGTGCTCGGCGCGTGGGGTGCGGCCGCCGCCCGGGCGCTGCGGTTGCCGGCCGTCGCGGTCTACCAGACCGACGTGGCGGCGTACGCGCGGGCGTACCGGGTGGCGATGACCGAGCAGGCCGCCTGGCGGTGGATCCGGACCGTGCACAACGCCGCTTTCCGGACGCTGGCGCCGTCGACGGAGTCGGTCGCGGCGCTGGACGGCCGCGGTGTGCGGCGGGTGCACCTGTGGCGGCGCGGCGTTGATGACGTGCGGTTCCATCCGCGGCACCGCAGCGCCGGCATCCGCCGGGCGCTGGCGCCGCGCGGGGAGGTGCTGGTCGGCTTCGTCGGACGGCTCGCGGTGGAGAAGCAGGTCGAGCTGCTGGCGCGGACGAGCCGGCTGCCCGGGGTACGGCTGATCGTCGTCGGCGACGGGCCCGCGGCGGGGACGCTGCGCCAGGCCCTGCCGGAGGCCGTGTTCCTGGGCGCCCGGCACGGGGACCAGCTGGCCCGGATCTACGCGAGCCTCGACGTGTTCGCGCACACCGGCCCGTACGAGACGTTCGGTCAGGCGATCCAGGAGGCGATGGCCAGCGGGTTGCCGGTGGTGGCGCCGGCCGCCGGTGGGCCACTCGACCTGGTCGCGGAGGGGCGCACCGGGCATCTGGTGCCGCCGTACCGGGCGGAGGGGTTCACCGCGGCGATCGCCGGACTGGCCACCGATCCGGCCCGCCGGGCGCAGTTCGGGGCGGCGGCGCGGGTGGCGGTCGAGGGGCGCACCTGGGCGGCCGTGGGTGACGAGCTGATCGGCCACTATGCGGCGGCGCTGCGGCCGGCCGCCGACCGGCTGCTGGTGGCGGCGTGAGGATCGTCCGGCTCGCCAACTTCGTCACGGCCCGCTCGGGTGGCCTGCGTACCGCGCTGCGCGAGCTGGGCGCCGGCTACCTGGCGGCCGGGCACTCCCCGGTGCTGATCGTGCCCGGCGCCCGGCACGCGGACGTCGAGACCGAGCAGGGGCGGGTCATCACCCTGCCCGGCCCCGAGGTGCCGCGGCTGGGCGGGTACCGGGTGCTGCTCGACCGGCGCCGGGTGGCGGACACGCTGGACCGGCTGCGCCCGGATCATCTGGAGGTCTCCGACCGGACCACGTTGCGCTGGACCGGCGGCTGGGCGCGGCGGCGCGGCGTGCCGTCGATGATGGTCTCGCACGAGAGCCTGGACGGGCTGCTGCGGCTGTTCGGTGGCGGTGGCGGGCCGTGGCTGGCCGATCGGCTCAACGCGCGCAGCGCCGCCGGCTTCGACCGGATCGTCTGCACCACCGGCTGGGCGGCGGCCGAGTTCGAGCGGCTCGGGGTGCGCGACGTGGCTCGCGTACCGCTGGGGGTTGATCTTGAGGTCTTCGCGCCGGGCCGGCACGATCCGGCGCTGCGCCGCCGGTGGGCGGCGCCCGGCGACGCCCTGCTGGTGCACTGTGGCCGGCTGTCGGCGGAGAAGCAGCCGCAGCGCTCGCTCGCGGCCCTGGCCGAGGTGCACGCGGCCGGCGTGCCCGCGGTGCTGGTGGTCGCCGGGGGTGGGCCGCTGCGGCCGGCGTTGCAGGCCGAGGCGGCCGCGCGCGGGCTGCCGGTGCGCTTCATCGGTCATCTGCGCGACCGCGCCGAGCTGGCCGCGCTGCTGGCGACCGCGGACGTCGCGCTGGCGCCCGGGCCGATCGAGACGTTCGGCCTGGCCGCGCTCGAGGCCCTGGCCAGCGGTACGCCGGTGGTGGTCAGTGCCGCGAGCGCGCTGCCCGAGGTGATCGGGACGGCCGGCCTGGCCGCCACGACGGACGCCTCCTACGGTGCCGCGGTCCGCGCCCTGCTGGACCGCCCGGGTCGCCGGGCCGCCGCCCGCGCCCAGGCCGAACGGTTCCCCTGGTCCGCGTCGGTGGCCGGCTTCCTGGCGCTGATCACCGCAGGCCGAGCGAGCGCCAGTCGACGAACTTGAAGTCGGTGCTGACCCGGCCGTCGTCCGGGGTGTTCTCGCCGTCGTGCAGCACCAGCAGGCCCTTCGGGTAGCCGGGCAGCCGGGCCGAGGTGGCGGCGGCCCCGTCGGAGTGCTGGACGCCGTCCGTGGCCGGCCCGTCCACCACCGCGAAGCTGCTCAGCGGGCGGTTGGTGCGGCGGTCGTAGACGTAGAACCGGCTGTCGCCCTGGCTGGAGACCAGCAGGTAGTCCTCGTAGAGCGTCGCGCCCTCGACGTCGGCCCGGATGCGGCCGCCGTAGCCGGGGTCGTGCGCGGTGTCCAGGGTGCAGTCCGCGCCGTACGGGACGCCGTACTCCGCGACGCGCTCGACGATCGACCGGCGCTTGGTCCGCAGGTCGATGCGCCACAGGCCGACGTCCTCCTGGCTGGCGTAGAGCACGTTCGCCCGCGCGTCGATCACCATGCCCTCCACCTGCGGGTCCTCGCCGGGGTCGCCGCACGGCTGCCAGGTCGTCCCGTTCGGCAGCCGGAAGCTCCTCGGCAGGTCCAGCGTCTCCCGCCGGGCATAGCCGACCTTGCCGCCGTGCGCCCGGAGCCGGAAGAAGCCGAGCCGGGTGGTGTGGCGCCGGCTGACCACGGCCAGGTCGCCGCGCAGCGCCAGGCCGTAGCCGGTGGCCTGCTCCTGGACCTCGGCCTGGTCGGCGGAGAAGAGCAGCGGCGGGTCGGCGACGGTGACGTCACGCAGCCGGCTGGTCGCCAGGTCGATCCGGTAGAAGCGGAGCTGGTCGCGGCCGCGGTCGGTGACCACCGCCAGGTCGGCGGTCGACTTGCCGAGGCGGAAGCCGGTGACGATGTCGACGTTGTTGAAGCGGCCGCCGGCCGGGGTGGGGATCGCCTGGACCTCGCGGCCGGCCAGGTCGTAGACCCGCAGGCCGCCGTTCTTGGCGGTGCCGATCACCAGACTGCGGGCCCGGTCCCGCGGGTGCACCCAGATGGCGGGGTCGTCGGCGTCGGCGTCGCCGCCGGCCTCGTCGTCGAAGAGCGCGGGCGTTTCGGTGCGGGCGGTGATCTGCCGGTCCGCCGGCTGCCCTTCGGCAGCCTGGGCGGTGCCCGAGGCGACGGGGAGAGTCACGGCGGAGGCCAGGATCAGGGCAAGGGTACGGCGCATAAGCAGCGAGACTTCCCCGTGGTGATGACCGTACGGTGGCCCGCGGCAGCCGTGGTGATGAACGGTCGGTGCGGCATGATGGCCGGGTGACCGGGGGCTATCTCAAGGGCCGGATCCGTCGGGAGGACATCATCACGACGGCCGTCGCGGTGTACGCGGAAGCCGGCTACCACGGCTCCTCCCTGCGCGAGATCGCCCGTCGTGTCGGCATCACCCACGCCGGCCTGCTGTATTACTTCCCGACCAAGGAATCCCTGCTGGCGGCGGTGCTCGAACGCCGGGACGCGCAGGACACCGAACGGGAGCGGCTGGCCGTCCCGCCCGGCCGCGAGGCCCTGGCCCACCTGGTCGCGCTCGCCGAGCACAACGTGCGCCACCCCGGCATCGTCGACGTGTACGCCCGGCTGGCCGCCGAAGCAGTCGCGGCGGATCACCCCGCGCACGACTACTTCGAACGGCACTACCGGCTGGCCCGCCGGTACGCGGTCGACTCGTTCAAGGTGCTGGCCGCGCGAGGCGAGCTGCGCGCGGGCATCGACCCGGAGCTCGCCGGCCTGAACCTGGTCGCGGTGATGGACGGCCTCCAGGTGCAGTGGCTGTCCAACGCCCACGCGGTCGACCTGGTCGGTGCGTTGCGCTACCACCTCGAGGACCTGCTGACGGTCCCGCTCGACTAGAGCGTCCGGGCGTACGGGTCCCAGCCGGCGGGCAGGGTGGGTGGCGCCTCGGCGGTGCTGGGCACGACCACCGGCCGCCGGTCGGCGATCGACTCGTTGATGGCCTGCATCGCGTCGAGCACGTGGTAGGCGAGTGCTCCCGAGGCCCGTTCGGGCACGCCGGCCCGGATCGCCCGGGCCAGCTCGAGGACGCCGGTGCCTCGCGAGGCCGGATGTCCCCGCGCGGCCAGCTCCTGCGGTTCGCCGGCGAGCGGGTGCAGCAGCGTCGGCCCGTCGAACCGGTTCGGATCCGGCAGGACGGCGGTGCCGAGCGTCCCGGCGACCTCGAGGGTGGTCCGGGGCAGCGCCGAGTCGAAGGTCAGCACCAGCTGCGCGGAGCCGCCCCGGCCGAACTCCAGCAGCGCCGTCACGGTGGTGGGGACGGTGACCGGGAACTCCGTACCGGCTCGGGGGCCGGAGCCGATCACTCGGGTCGGGCGGGCCCGGCCGCCGGTCGCGGTGACCCGGCCGATCGGGCCCAGCAGGTGCACCAGCGCGGTCAGGTAGTACGGGCCCATGTCCAGCAGCGGACTGCCGCCGGCCTGGAAGAGGAACTCCGGCGCGGGATGCCAGCTCTCCGGCCCCGGCGACTGGAACAGCGCCAGGGCGGTGCGCGGCTCGCCGATCCGGCCGGCGTCGACGGCCCGCCGCGCGGTCTGCAGCCCGGCACCGAGCACTGTGTCCGGTGCGCTCGCCGCCCTGAGGCCCAGCTCGTGGGCGCGGTCCAGGAGCTTGCGGGCGGACGGGCGGTCGAGCGCGAGCGGCTTCTCCGCCCACACGTGCTTGCCGGCCTCCAGCGCGGCCAGGCCGACGTCGACGTGGGCGGCCGGAATCGTGAGGTTGACGACGAGTTCCACAGCCGGATCGGCGAGCAGCTCGGCGGCGGTGCCCGCGGCGGGGACGCCGTGCCGGGCCGCCTGCGCGGCGGCCCGGCCGGGGTCCAGGTCGGCGACCATCCGGACGTCCAGGTCCGGGAAGGCGGTGAGGTTCCGCAGGTACGTCTCGCTGATCGTGCCCGCACCGATGACACCGACGCGGACCGGTCCGGCGCTCACCGCTGCATCCCGTCCGGCTGCTCGGTCTCCCGCAGGAACGCGAGGCTGGCCGCCAGGCCGGCGAAGATGTCGCCGTCGTAGCGGTCGAACTCGACCACCCGCAGGGCCTGCGGCGCCGCGGCGAGCACGTCGGCGACCGGGACCCGGCCCTGCCCGGCGGGGACCTGGCCGGAGCCGTCGGTGGCGAGGCCGCCGTCCTTGACGTGGATCGCCCGCACCCGGTCACCGAGGCCGCGGAGCAGGGCCGGTGCCTGCGCGCCGCCGGCCGTTGCCCAGTAGGTGTCCACTTCGAGCACCACGGCGGGGTCGAGCCGACCGGCGAGGACCTCCAGGGCGGTCCGATTGCCGATCCTCGATTCCAGCTCCCAGAAGTGGTTGTGGTATCCGACCGTGACGCCGTGCTCCGCGGCCACCTTCGCGGCGTCGTTGAGGGCGGTCGCGGTGGTGGCGATGTCGGCGGGATCGTGCCAGCGGGCCGGTTCGACCAGTGGGTCGATGACGATGCCGATGCCGAGCTCGGCGGCCGCGGCGAACACCGCGTGCTGGTCGATCCGCGGGTCGAGGAGCCTGGCATGGGCGGTCGGCGCGGTCAGGCCGAGTGCGGGCAGGGCGGTGCGCAGCACGGCCAGGTTCTCCCGTACGCCGTACGGCTCGACCTGGGTGAAGCCGAGTTCGGCCAGGTGGGAGAGGGTGCCGGTGGGATTGTGGGCGAAGGCGTCCCGGACTGAGTACAGCTGGACGGAAAGCTTGCTCATCGCTACCTCCAAGCGGTCTTCGCTTTTTTCTACCAGCTGGTCAAAATCCTGGCTAGAGAGCGCTCTCTCAATCAGCGAATCAGCACTTTTATAACTCGCCGGTATTTCGTGGGATAAACGCGAATGGTGCGGCGTCAATGGGTGCGAACCGGTACCAATAACCCGAAAGTACGAGCGCCGATGACCGCATGTTGAGCGCTCATCGGCCGTTCGGATGATTGGCCACCCAAGAAACCATTCTCGGGTTTTCCCGCTCAGTCCTCATGCGACACGGAATATCACCTAATCGGGTTAATGTGGCGGTACATCCACAATTCGGGCAGTTGATCATGATTGTGTGGATCTAGCAATAAACCTGCCGAGAAAAGGTGGTTCCATGAGTAAGGCAACACGAATGCTGGCCATGGCCGGAATGGCCCTGGTCGCCGGTGCGACGTTCAGCGCCGGTCCCGCGGCGGCGTCGACGTCGACCGCCCAGGGAACCACGGCTGCCAAGCAGAGCACCCAGCAGCAGGCCGACACCAGCCACAGGCGCGACTGGATCCAGGGCTACTACCGCACCCGCATGCAGTGCGAGCGCGTCGGTCGCATCGGTGAGCGCTTCGACCGCTGGGACGACTACGAGTGCGACCGCGTGCGTCGCGGTTTCCGGACGTTCTGGCGCCTCGAGGTCGAGCGCGACTGGCACGGTGGCGGCCACTGGAACAACGGCGGCGGTCACTGGAACAACGGTGGCGGTCACTGGAACAACGGTGGCGGCCACTGGAACAACGGTGGTGGCCACGACGGTGACTGGAACGGTGGCCACGACGGCCCGCGTCGCTGACGTCTAGCCCTACCTGACCCGACGGGACGTCGACGGCCCGCGAGCTCGCCGGCCGGTAACGTCGAACAGGCCACACCCGTGCGGGGTGTGGCCTGTTCTTGTTTCCGGCTCCGCGCCGGACCGCGTTACTTGGTGATCTTCTTCGTGTAGCTCTTGCCCACGGAGGTGTTACCGACCTTGTCCGAGCCCCAGTAGGTCACCGTCAGGGTGCCCTTCTTGACGCCCTTGAGGCCGAGACTCCAGCCGCCGGTGGCGCCCGGCGTCACGGTGATCACCGCTGCCTTGGCCGAGGCCTGGCTCTTCGAGGTGGTCTTCACCCAGGAGCTGCCGGTGTAGTAGTACCACTTGCCGTTCCGCTGCTCGATCAGCTTCACCCGGACCCGGGCCACGCCGACACCCTTGTCGGTCGCCGTACCGGTGATCTTCGACCAGGACGACGCCTTCTCGGCGTTCTTCGGCGCGCTGAACGTCACGACCGGCTTGTAGGTGTCCTTGGTGACCTTGACCGAGCCGACCGTGACCGGAGTGCCGGCCCCGGCCTTGTTGAACAGCGTCACCTTGACCGTGAACGTGCCGGCCTTCGGATAGGTGTGCGCCACGCCGCCGACGTTGCCGGACAGCGTGGTGATCGCCCCGTCGCCCCAGGCGACGGTCACCTTGCTCGCGCTGCCGGTCCCGCTGAGGCCCAGCTTGACCGACTGGGTGGCCCAGATCGCCTTGGTGTTCAGCGCGAACGTGCCGGGCTGGGCCGAGACGATCACCGTGGACGGACCGGTGAAGGCCGCCCCCGCGGTGTTGCCGGCCTCGTCGGTCAGCGCGACCGAGACCGCGAAGCTGCCGGCCGCCGGATAGGTGTGGGTGGCGGTGGTGGCCCCGGCCGCCAGGGTCTGCGGCACGCTGCCGTCGCCCCAGGTGACGACCCGGGTGATCCCCGCCGCCGCGCTGACGTCGTCGGCGAGCGCGGTCTGGGTCAGCGTGACGGTCTGGCCGGGCCAGACCGCCGTCGTGTCGAAGGTGAAGGTGCCGGTCGGTGCGGTGCCGTCCAGGACGCCGACGGTGGACCGCGGCTGCGGGTCCGCGGTGACCGGCGTGTGCGCGACGAAGTAGTTGACCAGCATGGTCAGGTCGTTGTCGCCGGTCGTCCTGCGGTCGGTGCCCTTGCCCAGGGTGGCGAAGTTGTCCCCGCCGGCCGCGAGGAACGAGTTCGTCGTGACCCGGTAGGTGCCCGTCGGGTTCAGCGTGACCCCGTTGAGCTTGAGCGACGCGGCGATGATCCGCTGACCCCGCGGCTGCTTGTCGTCGTAGGCGTAGGTGAGCCCCTTCGACACGCCCAGGTGCAGCACCGGCCGGGAGGCCCCGTCCGGCTGCCACTGCTCCTCCAGCGCCTGCTTGACCTGCGCGCCGGTGAGCGTCTGGGTGACCACGTCGTTCGAGAACGGCTGCACGGCGAACGCGTCCGCGTAGGTGATCGTGCCGTCGGTGCCGTACTTGAGGTCGGCGCGCAGGCCGCCCGGGTTCATCAGCGCGAGCTGCGCGCCGCCGCGACCGGCCTCGCTGGTCTGGTCGAGCTGCACGTCGGCGATGAAGTTGCCCATCACCGACTCGATGCCGCGGTTCTCGGTGCCGTTGGCGTAGCCGCGCAGGATGTCCGCGGTGATCCTGCCGAGCGGCTGCTTGCCGAGCTCGGCGGCCTTCGCCTTGGCGGTGGCCACGATCTCCGCGACCTTCGCGTTCGGCGTCGCGCCGACGACCGGCAGCAGCTCGGCGGTGGAGGCGGTCACCGACTTGGTGGCCGGGTCGTAGGTGAGGACGGCCTTGCCGAGCTTTTCGCCGTAGTCCTCCGCCTGGATCACCGGGCGGGTCTTGGCGGTGCCGGGTACCGGCACCTGGAAGGCGTACGGCTGGTGGGTGTGTCCGCTGAAGATGGCGTCGATCTCGGCGCTCACCTTGGTGAAGTCACCGAAGACCGGGTCGGCCACCAGCTGCGCCGCAGAACCGATGTTCTCGGTGGCGGCACCCTCGTGCGCGAGCAGCACGAGCACGTCGGCCTCGCCGTTAGCGGCGTTACCGTCCGACAGCTCGCCGGCCAGCTTGTTCGCCTCGGCCACCGGGTCGCGGAACTGCACGCCGGCGATGCCGTCCGGGCTGACCAGCGAACCGGTCTGCTCGGTCACCACGCCGATGTAGCCGACCCGGACGCCGCCCAGGCTCTGCACCGAGTAGCCGGGCAGCACCCGCTTGTCGTCGGAGTAGACGTTCGCCGCCAGGTACGGGAACTCGGCCCGGTCCTCGACCCGGCCCAGCAGGTCGGCGAGGCCCTTGTCGAACTCGTGGTTGCCGACCGCGGCGACGTTCAGGCCGCCGGCGTTCAGCGCGTCGATGGTCGGGTTGTCGGCGTCGATCGCGGAGATGAACGTCGACGCGCCGATGTTGTCACCGGCGGAGACCCACGCGGTGTTCGGGTTGGCCGCCCGCAGCTGGTCGACCAGCCCGACGAGCTGCGCCGCCCCGCCGACGGCCTGGCCGCCCACGGTTGACGGCGACTCCAGCCGCCCGTGGAAGTCGTTGATGCTGAGCAGCTGGAGGTCGACCGGCTTGGTGAGCCCGGTCTCCAGGCCGACCACGACCGGGTCGTGGTCGCTGGCCCGGTACGGGCCGTCCGCGTAGAACGACGCGAGGCCGTCGTACTGGTAGGCGAAGGACTCGACGGAGTTGATGTTCCAGATGTCCACGCCGGTGACCCGCTCGGCGAGCGAGGCCGTGGCCAGCCCGTGGTCGAGCGACCCGGTCTCGCCGCCGAAGACGTACGAGTACTTGCCCGGCGCCTTGGTGGTGTGCACGTCGGTGAAGCCCTTGTCGTACAGGGCCTGCATCGGGTCTTCCTGGGTGTACGCGTTGAAGTCGCCGAGCAGCAGCACCTGGTCGCTGCCGCTGCTGGTCTTCAGCGTGTCGACGAAGCCGGCCAGCGAGTTCGCCTGCCGGACCCGGTCACCGTTGAACGGGCCTTGTCCGTCGCCGCTGTCGACGTTGTCGCCGGTCGGCGTGGTCGAGGCGCTCTTGGACTTGAAGTGGTTCGCCACCACGGTGAAGGTGATGGCGCCCGAGGTGAAGGTCTGCGCGATCGGCTCGCGGGCGTTGGACCACACCGTCTCGTCGTTGATCGCCCGGGCGGCGCCCTTCGGCGTCACCGCGGCCGGCTTGAAGATGATCGCGGTGGTGATGACGTCCTGCTGCGCGGCGGCCGGCAGCTCCGCCGGCGACCGGACGTAGTCCCAGGTGCCCGCGCCGTCGACCGCGTTGAGCGCGCCGACCAGGGTCTTGAGCGCCAGCTGCGGGTTGTCGGTCTCGAACCGGATCGAGTTTTCGATCTCCATGAGCGCGACGACGTCGGCGTCCAGCGCGGTGATCGCCGAGACGATCTTCGCCTGCTGCTTGGCCAGCGCGGCCTCGCTGGTGGCCCCGCGCGCCTCGCCACCGAAGTGGACGAAGTAGTTCAGCACGTTGAAGCTGGCCACCTTGATGTCGCCGCCGACGGCGGCCGGCGCGGCGGTGCGCGGGTTGCTGTCCTTGAACGTCGTGCGCGCGGTCGGCGAGGTGTCCGCGTCGACCGGGGTGGTCGGCTGCAGGCGCCACTCGCTGAACCCGAAGGCCAGCACGGACGGGCCGAACGACTCGACCGTGTCGCCCACCCGGACCGGGTCGGTCTTCGACAGGTACGGCGGCGCGAGGCCGGCCGTCGCCAGGTTTGTGGTGCGGCCGTCGTCGACCAGGATGCGGCCGAGCTTGTTGGCGGCCTTCACCTGCGCCGCGGCCTCGGTGCCGGGACGGGCCACGTCGGTCGGTACGCGCGCCGGCTCGTTGCCGGCGGCCAGCACGATCTCGCCGTACCGGTTGGTGTTGTAGACGTCGGAGACGCTGAACGCCCCGACCGGGGCCACCAGCATCGCCTCCGCGGACTCGCGGGCGTCGTCAGCCAGCGGCAGGCTCAGCGCCACCGGGGCCGGCAGGGTTGCGTCGTGCGCGCAGACCTGCACGTCGGTCTTGGCCGCGATGCTCAGCTGGGTGAAGCCGTTGAACTCGTTGGCCGTGCCGTTGACGCGCACCAGGTCACCGATGGCGACTGCCGGGGCGGTGCCGGTGGGCAGGTAGACGAAGATGCCGTCGGAGGCCGTACCCGCGGCGACCGGGCGCTCCCCGCCGCTGCCGGCGGTCTGCACGTAGATGCCGTTGTAGCCACCGGTGCGGTGGTCGGCGGTCACGACGCCCTCGACGGTGACCCGGGTGCCGGCCAGCGTGGTACCCGCGCCGGTGCCCTGCACCTGGGCGATGGTGTGGTCCGGCGTGACGGTGCAGTCCGGGGTCGGCTCGGGGTCGGGATCCGGGTCCGGGGCCGCGGCGTTGCGCACGCCGAAGCTGTTGGCGGCCGGCGCCTTCCAGCTGCCGTCGATCTTCTGCAGCGAGTCGGCGGCCGTGGTGCTGTCACCCTCGGCGACGCCGATGTCCACTCCGGAGCTTCCCGCGGCGGGGCCACCGGTGGCCGTGAAGGTGCCCTCGTAGGTCAGGAACTCGGTGACCGCACCGGTCGCGTCGACCAGTGCCACGCCGTCCGGGGCGCCGTTCTGGATCCCGTTCGCCGGATACCGCTGGACGACCACACCGGCGGCCGGCACGACCCCGCTGAGCGTCGCGGTGTTGTACGAGGCGCCGCCGGTGCCGTTGTAGAGCACGATCTGCCAGCCGGTCAGGTCGAAGCCCGCGGGCGCCTCGACCTCGATGGCCTCGCCGCTGTCCGTGCCGGAATTGTCATAGTGAATTTCGCTGATGAATGGTCCCGCTGCGACTTCCGCGGCGTGGACCGGACCGGCGAAGCTCAGGCCGAGCGCGGTGGTCACAACCGCGGCTCCGAGAGCGTGCCGCCCTGACCGGCGCCGGTTGGCGGCCCCGGCCGTGGGCATAGATCGACGCATTGAGTTTTGTCCTTCCGAGGAACTAGTGCGCCGCAGCGTAAGCAGGTCCAATGACGATCAACGCTCGTTCAGGTAACGAACAGGCATAGGGAAGCTGTGCACCGTCGATGGATGGGCGAGATGCAGCTGAATGTGCGTTCTGCGAATCGGGAACCCCGGGCCCGGCGAAGGCCGGGCCGGTTATTCAACCGACCGACCGATTCTTTCAGCCGATCGTCCGATCTTGCTCGCGGGCCGGGCGGCCGGCCCGCGGCCGGGCCGGTCGCGGGCCGCACACGTGTTTCCGCTGGTCGCCCGGAAGATGATGCGCGTCGATCGATGACCGGTACGTGGTCCATTGTCGACAGCCGGTGGCGACGTGCTCGCCGATCTTCAACGCGAGCACGAGCGTGCCTCACGTATAGTCGCCGCCGATCATCTGTTGTCCTTCTCACGGGGGTTTCTGCATGTCTCTGTTCCACCGCAAGGCACTGGCCGGTATCGGTTTCACCGCCGTCGCTGTCGCTTCCACCGCGCTTTTCGCGATGCCCGCCCAGGCCGCCTCGGCCGGCCTGGCGAAGGTGACCGGCTCGGCCACCGTGCAGTTCAACGCGCTGCTCGGCAAGAGCAACTCGCTGACCATCACCATCTCCGGCCGCACGGTCACGCTGAACGACAAGGTCGCCATCAAGGCCGGTAAGGGCTGCAAGGCGGTCAAGGGCGACAAGACCAAGGTCAAGTGCACGACCAAGAAGAAGACGACGAAGCTCAGCATCGCCCTCGGCGACAAGAACGACTCCGTCACCAACAAGACCTCCGTCTACATGCTGGCCGACGGCGGCAGCGGCAACGACACCCTCACCGGCGGCTCCGCCAAGGACCAGCTGCAGGGCGGCACGGGCAACGACAAGCTGTACGGCAAGGGCGGCGCCGACATCATGTTCGGTGAGTCCGGCAACGACCACATCGTCGGCAGCACCGGCAACGACCAGATCGACGCCGGCTCGGGCACCGACAAGGCGTACGGCGACTCGGGCAACGACGAGATCTACGGCGGCACCGGCAAGGACCGCCTCGTCGGCGGCACCGGCAACGACATCCTCGACGGCGCCACCGACGTCGACACCCTGTACGGCGACTCGGGCAACGACACCCTCTACGGCTGGGACGGCAACGACGTCCTCTCCGGCGGCACCGGCAACGACAAGCTCCGGGGCGAGAAGGGCAACGACACCATCTCCGGTGGCACCGGCGCCGACGACATCGCGGGCGAGGCGGGCAACGACACCGTGTCGGCCGGCGACGGCGAGGACGTGGTCGGCGGCGGCGCGGGCAACGACAAGCTCGTCGGTGGCGTGGGCCGGGACTACCTGGTCGGCCAGGACGGCAGCGACACGATCTCCGGCAGCACCGAGGACGACATCCTCGTCGGTGAGGACACCGACGACAGCGGCAACCCGATCGGCAGCGACTCGGCCCTCGACAAGCTCGACGGCGGCGCCAACAACTCGCAGGGCGACATCTGCCTGGTGATGGCCGCGGGCACGGCGACCAACTGCGAGCTCGGCAACTTCCTCGCGGTGGCCCGGAGCGCGTCGGCGGCCACGCCGGCGGCCGGGGTCGCGGAGATCCAGCAGGGCAAGGCGCGCCTGGCCGCCGTGCTGGCGAACCGGTAACACCTGATCCATCCGGCCCGGCCGGGCGGGACGCCGATGGCGCCCCGGCCCGACCGGGCCGTTCTGTTTCTCCGGCCGGGCCGCTCTGTTTCTCCGGTCGCCGGCACCTTCTCCGGTTGCCCGCACCGAGGTCGCTACCGCGGTGTCGCCCCGGGCCGGCCGGCCGGGCGGTCCGGTGGCCGGCTGGGCGGGCGGTCCGGTTGGCGGCTGGGCGCGTATGCGGAGAGGCCCCGGCGAACCGCAGCTCGTCGGGGCCTCTCCGCATACCGGGGTTGCTCAGTACTCGGTGCGTTCGCAGTCCACCAGGTCGCCGGTGCCGCGCGAGCCGGGCAGGCAGTTGTCGCCGACCTCGGTGTTGGCGCCGCCGTCCAGCACGTACCGGTCGCGCTCGTCGTAGTCGCCGCCGCGCAGGGTGTCGTCGCCGGCCTCGCCGTAGACCTTGTCGACGCCGCCGGCGATGCCCTCGCCGCCGTCCAGGTCGTCGTCACCCTCACCGCCGCGGATCACGTCCGCGCCGTGCCCGCCGTTGATGATGTTCCTGCCGCCGTTGCCGGTCAGGGTGTCCGCGCCCCAGCCGCCCCAGAGGTTCTCCACGTCGGCGCCGACGGTGTCCTTCTCGCCCTTGGAGCCGTCGTCGCCGCTCTGGCCGTCCAGGTCGGCGATCACGGTCACCACCCGTTCGTAGTAGTAGACGTCGTCGACGCCGGAGCCGCCCAGCATCACGTCCGCGCCGAACTCGCCGCTCAGGCCGTCGTTGCCGGCGCCACCCTCGAGGCGGTCGTTGCCGTCGTTGCCGGAGAGCTGGTCGTCACCGCCGTACCCGAGGAGCTTGTCGTTGCCCTCGTTGCCGGAGAGTGTGTTCGCCGCGGAGTTGCCGCCGAGGTAGTCGTTGCCCTTGCCACCGGAGATGCCCTCCACGTCGGCGCCGATGGTGTCGCCCTCGCCGGACGCGCCGTCGTCACCCTTCTTGCCGTCGTTGTCGGCGTACACCGCCTTGGTGCGGGGGAAGTAGTCCACCGAGTCCCAGCCGGGCCCGCCGCGCATGTCCTGGGCGCCCCGGCCGTCGTACTCGTTCTGGAAGAAGTCGTCCGAGCCGTCGTCGCCGAAGAGGACGTCCTTGCCGGAGCTCTCCTCGAAGTAGTCGTCGCCGGCGCCGCCGTGGGCCACGTCGTTGCCGGCGTCCGGGCGGATCCGGTCGAAGTCCGGGCCGCCGACGATGGTGTCGTTGCCCGGGCCGCCGATCAGCTCGTTGGATCCGGAGCCGCCGGAGATGTAGTCGTTGCCGCCGGCCGAGTAGACGTAGTCGTTGCCGCCCTTGGCGTAGATCTTGTCCGCGCCGTCGTCGGCGAAGAGCTCGTCGTGCTTGGGGCCGCCGGTGATGGTGTTGTTGCCCGAGCCGGCCCGCGCCGTCATGCCGAGGTCGGTGTTGTTGGTGATGGTGTCGTTCTTGTCGTAGGTGTAGACGCGGAACCAGTCCGGGTTCTTCGACGTCGTGCACTTGACCTTGGTCTTGTCGCCCTTGACGGCCTTGCAGCCCTTACCGGCCTTGACGGTCACCACGTCGTCGATCGTGAAGGTGCGCCCGGAGCGGGTCACCACGACCTTGTTGACCTTGCCGGAGCCGGCCTTGTACTGCACCTTGGTGGAGCTGACGACCGACGCGACACCGGTGGCCGCCGCCGATGCGGGACCGCCGATCAGGGCCGTACCCGTGGTCACCAGAGCGACCACGGCGATGGAGAGCGCGGCACGCCGCTGGGGATTCATCCGCTTGTTCCTCACTGGTGTGCCAGGTAGCCGTAGTACCGCTCGGCCGCGCCGAGCGAGCGACCGCTGATCGCGGACCCGGAGCCGAGTCCCTTGCTGCCGCCGTAGAGCCGGGTGACCGTGCCGGACGAGTAGCCGGGGGTGTCGCCCGTGACTAGCTCGCCGGGGGCGCCGATGACCGCGTCCAGCCCGTAGGCGCCGTTCAGGTTGAGCACCGAGACCGCGGCGCCGAACGTGTCGTCGCGCTCCGGGGCGTCCGGCACGCCCGCCGAGGACTGGGTGATGGTCTGCGACTTCGCGGCGGTTAGGCCCTTTTTCGAGCCGCGCAGCAGCACCACGGAACCGGCGTTCTTGGCGCTGCCGATGTCCTCGCCCGGCACACCGACCAGCACGTCGGCGATGCCGTCGCCGGTCACGTCGCCGGTGGCGATCGAGTCGCCGAAGTAGTCGTCGTCCTCGGACGCACCCGCGATGTCCTTGTCCCGCTGGGAGAGCAGGATCATGCCCTTGAGGGACAGGCCGGTGCTGCGGCCGGCAAGCGTCACCACGACGCCGCCGTTGATCATCCAGTTGGCCTGGGCCGCCGAGTCGCCGACGACGACCTCGCCGTAGCCGTCACCCGAGGTGTCCGCGATCTGCAGGACGCCGCCGAGGTACCAGACCACCGCGTCCTTGGGCTCCGCGACGGTGAAGGTCGACTTGCCGTACACGGCGGTGACCTTCGACAGCGAGACGCCGGCGGCCGAGCCCCAGAACTGAGTGACCGAGCCGCTGCCGGTGTACGCCTGGCCGTCGTCCTCCTGCGGGGCGCCGATGACCACGTCGCGGTACTTGTCCTTGTTGATCTTTCCGATCGCCAGCCCGGTGCCGAAGTGGTCGCCGGTCTCCGCGCCGCCCGGCACGCCCGAGGTGTTCTGGTCGATCCACTTCGAGCCGCTGGTGGTGATCCCGGCGGAGCTGCCCTTGAGCACGACGGCGGCGCCGGCCTCCTTCTTGCCGCCGACCTTCTTGCCGGGCAGCCCGATCAGCAGCTCGTCCCGGCCGTCCCCGGTGATGTCGCCGGCCGCGAGGGCGTCCGCGAACCGGTCACCCTGGGCGGAGGTGCCGACGATGCCGGACGTGCTCTGGTTGAAGTGCTTGACCGTGTCGGCGTTCAGCCCCGACGGGCCACCGGCGAAGACCCACACCGCGCCCCCTTCGTAGCCCTGCCCCTTCAGGTCGTGCTCGTACGGATCGCCGACGGCCAGATCGTCGTACTTGTCGCCGTTGAAGTTGCCGGTGACCATCTCGGTGCCGAAGCACACGCAGCCGCTGCCGCCGGGGATCTCGGTGATGAGGATGTCCCGGGCCGGCGCCGAGGAGTACGTGACCACGACACCGGCGCCACTGAACGCGGCGACGTCGTCCCGGCCGTCACCGTCGAAATCGGACAGTGTGGCGCCCTTGCCGGTCACGGGCGTCCGGGACACCGCGGTGCGCTGGTGCAGCAGCGTGATGCCGTCGCGCAGGATCTCCACCGCGCCGGGCAGCTCGTCGGACATCGCCCTGGCGCCGGCCCGGGCCTGCGGCTGCTTGTGTTCCGGGAGCCAGGGCCGGAGCGCGGGATCGGCGGGTGCGATCGGCCCGGCGTTCTGGGTGGCGTCGGCCGGCGTCGTGAGGAAGAAGGTGGCGGTGGTCGCGGTGACGGCCAGGGCACCGGCCAGGAGGCGTACGGGTTTCAAGTGTGCTCCTCGAAGTCAGGAGAAGCAGGGTAGAAGATCGACCCGCCGCACGCAGTCCCGTTCCCGGCCGCCAGGCCACAGCACCGTAACGATCGCCGGCCGTCCCCCCGCACCGCGCCGACCCCAGCGCCATCCCGCTGGGCGAGCCCGCGGCGGCCCCCTCGGACCGTCGCGGGCTCGTGGGCTCAGCTGCCGGTCACGGCGTTGACGGCGACGTTGCCGAGGACGTAGAGCAGGCCCAGCACCGCCAGCACGGCGGCCGTCTGGACGATGTAGACGAACAGCTTGATGACGATCTTGATGGCCATGATGATGGCGAGCGCGCTGCCGAGCGAATACATGATCAGCTCGACCTGCGAGGAGTCCGGGCCGACGCCCGCGCCGGTGCTGGCGCCGTAGGCGACGACGAGGGCGGTCATCAGGAAACCGCGTCTGACCAGCGGAAGCCCGCGGGCTTTCCGGGCAGGCCGGTTTACGGAGGTCGGGGAAGCCGGTACTTTCGGCATGACGGACTCTCCTGGAGTGCGTGAGTGGCAGGCGCCCTCGGGTCATCGTTGGCAATCGGTCCTCGGGGGTGCCTGTGCGGGCGATGAGGCATAGGTCTGATCTCCGTGGGTGGTCGCCGGGACATCGGATCCTGGCCGGGGCGGCGAGCGAGCCGACCGGGCGCCTCGTCGGCTGACCACTGGTGCCATCTCGCGCCTCCTGGATCTTCAGGAAACTTCGATGAACTTCAGGTTAAGCTCGCGAAGGCGGCTCTAGCAAGCTGAAGAATCGATTCAGTCACGTTCACGTCACGTCTTGACGCTATCTGCGGTGCTGTGCAGGGGGACTAGCTTTGTATGATCATCCGTCCTAAACTTCGCTGCCTCAGCTGAAGTTCAGTGAAGGGTGCACGATGCAGCCGGCAGAGCAGCCTGACTCGCGCCTCGCGCGGCGCCTCCGTGCCCTGAGGGTTCAGCACTGGCCCGACATGAAGGTCACCCAGCAGCAGATCGCTGAAGCGCTCGGCGGCGACACCGCACTGAGCCTGTCGCTGATCTCCTCCTGGGAGTCCACCCACAAGCCGGTGCTCCCACCGGCGAGCCGGCTGGCCCAGTACGCGACCTTCTTCGCCAGCCGGCGCTCGGTGGAGTCCCGGCCCGCCCACCTGCTGAGTGAGCACGAACTCACCGAGGTGGAACGCGTCGTCCGCGACGAGCTGCACACCCAGCTGCTCAGCCTGCGGTTTCCCGAGGGGCCGCAATATCTCGAGGATCCGGGGCAGTTCGGGCCCCGCCCGCTGACCCTGTCGGGATCGGTCGACCAGAAGATCGGCGGCGGCACCTGGTTCTTCCCGGACCAGTCGCCGATCATCATCGTGTGCGGGAGCCTGCCGAAGCGGTTCCGTGAGCGGATGCCGTTCATGGACACCAAGGACCCCGACTACGTCCGCTCGTACGGGCTGGCCGATCTGGACGCCCTGCTGGAGGTGCACGGCCACATCCGGGCGGTGAACCCGGTGGCGGACGTCCGGATCTGCCGGTCCGACGAGCTCGGCGAGGACGATTTCACCGCGCACCTGGTGCTGATCGGCGGCGTGGACTGGAACCCGATCAACCGCGACATCACCCGGCGCCTCGATCTGCCGGTCCGCCAGCAGATGCGGCCCCGGGACGGGGACCCGGGGTACTTCTCCACCGCCGAGGGGGATAAATTCGAGCCCCTCCTGGACGAAGCCAACGGCAGCCTCCTGGAGGACGTAGCCCATTTCTTTCGGGGGAAGAATCCCTACAACGCCAGCCGGACTGTCACACTGTGTAATGGAATGTACGGTCGCGGAACCTACGGCGCCGTTCGCGCGTTGACCGACGCGAGGTTCCGTGATCGCAACGAGGAGTATGTCCGGAAGCGTTTCCGCGACACGCAGACGTTCAGCATCCTGATGCGGGTCCGGATCAATCCGAACGGAGCTGTGGTGACCCCTGACTGGATGCAGGAGCAGCACCGGCTGCACGAGTGGCCGGCCGCCGGTGAGTGAGGCGTGAGCCGGGTCGCCCAGCGCTCGTCCCACCGAGGTCTGATCAAGGAATCCTCGACACCGGGCCGCGAACCGGTCGACGCCATCATCGTGCCGAGCGCCCGCCGGGCCGCCGCCCTGGAAGAGGCCGGTCGCCTGGCCGAGCAGCTCGGCTGTGTGCTGCTGGTGCTGTGCAGCAAGCATTGTGAGCCGCGGCGGGCCGTCGAGGCGCTGGCCGGGCGGACGTCCGTCCAGGTGGTCGCCGTCGGCTTCCCCGAGGCGGGCATCCCCAAGCTGCCGTTCCTGGAAACGTCGACGGTGCTCGGGGAATCCCGGCTGAAGCGGCGTACGGACACCAGCGCCAAACGCAATCTCGGGCTGGTGCTCGCCCGGCTGGCCGGCTGGAAGCGGGTGGTCTTCCTCGACGACGACATCGCCGTGCCGGACGCCGCCGACCTGGAGCGCGCGGTGGCCCTTGTGGACACTCGCGACGGTGTCGGCCTGCGGATCGGCGGATTCCCCGACAACTCCGTGGTGTGTCACGCCAACCGTGAGACCGGGGCGCCGCAGGACACGTTCATCGGGGGCGGGGCGCTGGCCGTACCGGCGGACCGGATCGACTCCTTCTTTCCGGAGATCTACAACGAGGACTGGTTCTTCCTGCTCGGCGAGACGATGCTCCGGCCGGTGGGTCAGGTCGGCAACGCGATCCAGAAGCCGTACGACCCGTTCGCCAGCCCCGAGCGCGCCCGCCGCGAGGAATTCGGTGACGTGCTGGCCGAGGGGCTCTTCGCCCTGTTCGACGCGGGCGGCCGGATCGGCGGCGCGGACGAGGCGTACTGGACGAGTTTCCTCGCTGCCCGGCTGGCGCTCATCGACGACATCAAGGGCCGGATCGAGCACAAGCGCGGTCCGATCACCGTACGCGACAAGCAGATGCTGGAGTCGCTGACCGCCTCGAGCGGCCGCCTCCAGTTCATCCGGCCAGGACAGTGCGTCGCGTACATCCGGGCGTGGCAGCGCGACCGGGAACGCTGGCGCGGCTTCATGGCCGGCGTACGGCCGATCCGGCACAGCGCCACCGATACGCGCTCACCGATCGAGGCCGCGGTGGAGCGCCTCGGACTCCGGCCGATCACCCCGACTGGCCCGGGGCGGCCCCGGCCAGCACCGGCGCCAGTGCCGCCACGACAAAAATCAATGGCACCAGGCTGAGGATGGCCGTGCCGAGCCCGGTGGCGTGCGCCATGCCGCCGATCGCCAACGGCCCGAACACGCTGGCGCTGTAGCCCACCGCGGTCATGGCCGCGACGGCCGACGGCGTGGCGGCGTTCCCGGTGGCGCTCAACGCGGCCGGGAACACCCAGCAGATGCCGACACCCCAGCCGAGCGCGCCGACGAACGCCCAGGAACTCGCCGTCGTCAGCACGATCAGCCCGACACTCACCCCGGCCAGGATCGCGCCGGTCCGGACGACCCCGACCGCACCGACGTGCCGATGCGGTCGTTCCGCGGCCAGCCGCCCGACCGCCATCGCGGAGACGAACAGCGCGTACCCCAGGGCTGCGCCGGTGTGCGACAGATGGCGTACCTCGTTGAGGTAAACCGCGAGCCAGTCGCCGGCCGCACCCTCGACGACCGCGCCGCAGAACATCAGCGCCGCGATCGGCGCCAGCCGCCGGAGCGGCCACCGGGACTGCGAACGGGCCGCGTCGGGCCGCGCGGCCTTGTCCGCAACGAACGAGCGCAGGCTGACCAGACAGAGCGAACCGGTGATCAGGCAGACCGCCGCCAGATGCGCCAGCAGGGACACCGAGAACCGGGTGGCCGCCAGACCCAGGCCGGCGCCGGCCATGCTGCCGATGCTCCACCACCCGTGGAAGTGGCTCATCAGGTGCTTCCGGAGGCCGTTCTCGACCGCGTACCCCTGCACGTTCATGCCGGCATCCCAGACGCCGCTGCCGACGCCCATGGCGAGCAGGCTGAGCGCGAGAGCCGGCGGCGAATGACTCAGAACAATCGCGAGCAACGACAACAGGGTGACGGCAAAACCGACGGCGAGCACCCGACGGCTCCCGTACCGGCCACACGCCGGGCCGGTCAACAGCATGGCGGCGAGGGTGCCGACACCGAGCATCAGCAGCCCGACCCCGAGCCGGACAAAATTGGTGTCGGTCTGCTCGAGAATCACCGGCAGCCGGGACATCCAGGACGCCTGCGTCGCACCACTGAGCGCGAATACCAGACTGACACCCCGAGCAGCCCGCACACGTCACCCCCGCCGGTCACTCTAGCGGGACATCACTCGTCGTCGATCATTCCGTAGCGGAGCGTGGTGATGGCCTCCGTGGACCTTGGCTCGTTGCGCACAGACCCATGTGGAGGCGGACATGGCAGTCCTCATGCTCGATCACATCGGGCTGGACCGTCGGGTCGATCTCATTTCGGCAACGACGATACAGGTTCGTTCCATCGGGACAGACGCGCGCGTGACAGGCTTCTATGCTCCTCCCGCCCCGCCTTACCGGACCTCAGGGAGGACCCTCGCATGCACCCATCCCTCGGCCGGCGCATGCTCATCGGCGCGGTCGTCGCCGTCGCAGCAGCCGCGCTCGCCGCCCCCGCCTACGCCGCTGCTCCGGCCATCAGAGTTGCCCTGCCGGACGTCACGGTCGCCGCCGGCGGCAGCACCCAAGTTGCCCCGATCCTGTTCTCCGACCAGGAAACAACCGTCACCGGCGCCACGGCGGTCTACCAGCTGTCCGGCGACCTGGACGGCGTCAGCCTCGGCATGGCGGACGAGTTCTCGGACTGCACCAGCGACGGGCCGGCCAAGCTCACCTGCACCACACCCTGGGAGACCTGGATCAGCCCGGACGGTGCCATCGGTGACTTCGTGGTCGGCATCACCGCCACCAACGCCGCGCTCGGCAAGAACGGCACCGTCAAGGTCACCTTCTCTGCCGACGGTGTCGCTCCGATCACCCGCACGGCCGACGTCACCGTCGCCGAGGGCGTGGACCTCGCGGCCGGCGCACCCAAGGAAATCAGCGTCAAGCCTGGCAGGTCGTTCGAGGCCGCGCTGCAGGTCCACAACACCACCGACAAGGTGGTGCACGGGACCGCAGTCATCTTCGACACCGATTACCCGTTCCTGTCGACGAAACAGTTCGCCAACTGCTTCTACTCCCAGAGCCAGGTGAACGCGTGCACGTTTGACCAGGACCTGGAGCCCGGCGCGACCTACCAGATCGTCCTGCCGTACCGGCTGCGGGCGGACACGTACGCGCCCGGCACGGTGGCCGGCGAGTTCGAGTGGCTCACCGCGGGCGACTACGCCGACCTGATCAAGTTCCTCGACGACGCCGGCTACGAAGGCCCGGGGACCGTCGGCAGCGGCGGCACGCTCGAGATTCGGAAACTGCCGGCGGCCTCGTCGCTCGCGAGGCAGCAGCAGACCGACACCAATCCGGACAACAACTGGCAGTCGCTGACCATCAATGTTGCGGGCAAGCAGGGCACCGACTTCGCGGCGATCGGCGCCACCGTGTCCGGTGGAGCCGGCGACAACGTCAAGGTTCCTGTCGGCGTGCGCAACAACGGCCCGGCGACCCTGGACCGGAGCCGCAGCGGCAGCTCCGCCGTGGCCGCCATCATCACCATCCCGACCGGCACCACGGTCACCACCGTTGCGGACGGATGCAGCAAGTCCGAGGACGACAGCGTGAAGACCAAGCCCGATGCCTTGCAGTACGTCTGCTTCAGCAACCCGCTCTTCCCGGCGAAGACTCAGTTGATCTGGGAGTTCGGCCTGAAGATCACCAAGGTGGTGCCGAACGCTGTGGGCGCGGTCGAGGTCAACCCGGCATGCGAGTGCGACCGGTTCAGCCGCGACATCAACAAGTCCAACGACGCCGCCAAGATCGTCGTGAACCCCGCCGACACCGGCGGCTCGGGCGGCAGCCTGCCGATCACCGGCCCGCAGACCGGGTTCATCGGCGCAGCTGGGGCGCTTCTGCTGGCGGCGGGCATCGCCGGGTTCATCGTGGCCCGTCGGCGCCGCACCCGATTCGTAGCCTGATCATTGAGCGGGGGCGGGCCTTCACCCGCCCCCGTCAACCAGGCGCGCGAATGCCGTCTCATCAAACCGTTGCCTGTCGTATTCGTCGGTCGGCGAGCGGCCTGGCGAAACGGATCGAGAGCAATCCCGACACCGCGCCCCAGGCCGACTCAACCCTATGATGCAGCCGGTATCCAAACGGGGAGATTATTCGATGTCACGCAAAGTCTGGTCGGCCGTCATTCTCTCGGCCGCCACCACCATTGCTGCCACGGCCGTCGCCGGCCCCGCCGCGGCGTCGAGCTACGGACGGGTGACCGCGGGCGCCACCACGGTCTCGTTCGCGGCCGACACCAAGGTCAAGAACAAGGTCGTGATCACCCGTTCCGGCCGGACCGTCACGATCGACGATCGGGTGGCTGTCAAGCCTGGCAAGAACTGCAAGCAGGTCAAGGGCGACAAGACCCGGGTCCGCTGCAAGACCACGAAGACACCCGCCAAGGTGATCGTCGATCTCTACGACCGGGACGACTCGGTGGTCAACAAGAGCGACCTCAAGATGGAGGCGTACGGCGGCTCGGGCAACGACAAGCTCGTCGGCGGCCCGAAGGCCGATGCCCTGCACGGCGAGGACCCCTGCGATCGGTCGGCCGGCAACGACAAGATCTACGGCAAGGGCGGCAACGACCTCATCTACGCCGGTGACGGGTCCGACTACGTCTCCGCGGGTGACGGCAACGACCACGTCCTGGGCGACAGCGACTGCATCAACGCGCCCGACCGCGCCGGCAACGACGTGATCCACGGCGGCAACGGGAACGACAGCCTCTTCGGCGACAACGGCAACGACAAGCTGTACGGCGGCAACGGCAACGACTTCCTCGTCGCCTGGTCCGGCGCGGACCGCATCGAGGGTGGCCCCGGCAACGACGAGCTGTACGGCGACCCCGACGACCGCAAGCTCTACGCCGACGTGCTACTCGGTGGCGCGGGCCGGGACTCGGTCGACTACCAGCGCTACAAGAAGCCCCTCACCATCTCCCTGAACGGGGTGTCCCGCGACGACGGTGCGGCCGGCGAACACGACACCGTCGGCGCCGACGTCGAACACCTCACCGGCGGCTCGGGCAACGACCGCCTTGTCGGCAACGCGGCGGCCAACATGATCGACGGCTTCGGCGGCAACGACACCATCCTCGGTGGCAGCGGCAACGACGACTTGCGCGCCGGCGACGGCGACGGCCACCACGAGCTCTACGGCGAGGCCGGCGACGACATGCTCTCCGTCTACAACGGTGTCGGCCTCCTCGACGGCGGCGCCAACTACGACGTGTGCAACGGCCGATACGATTCCGTCACCCTGATCTCCTGCGAGACTCCAGCCTGATGACACGTCGCCGATAACCACTGCTCGGGGCCCGCACGTCAACGCCGGTGATGACTGCGGGCCCGTATCACGGCGCTGCCCCGGCACGCCCGCACCTCGCCCGGCAGCCGATGGCCGGCCGCGCTTGCGCGGGTGAGGTCAGCGGTGGGATCCGGTCCAAGCCGCGGTGTGGTCAGGGTCCGTACATCTTGGACGTGCGGGCGCCTCGCCGTCACCGGTCGCTGGCCAGTCTCGTTGCTCCGTGGTTGCTCGCAGCTTCGGCAATGGGCCTTCGTCATGCCGTTGAGGTTCAGGATGCTCGAGGGAGCGACGTTGGCCAGCAGTGTGCTCACGAGGTCCGCAGCCCTGCGACCAGCGCAAACATCGACGCGCCCGGGACGGGCTCTTGTCGTCAGCCCTGTGCAGGTACCGCGATCGTCGTGGGCTGCTAGCTCAATGGCAGAGCTGAGGATCTTTATCGTCGTTGCGGCGAATAACTCCGTGTCCGATACGCCAGTGAGCTGCACAAAACTTCGGAGCCTAATCCATTATGGACGTCGAATACTCCCTGGGCGCTCCGTTAACGGCCGGATGTCATGCCACGACTGCGGAGAAGCTAGTAACCCGCACGACTATCCCCTGAGGCGTCGGTAACGTTGATCGCTGGATGCCGGGCCCCGTCGAGAGCTAAGCCATTTCGGGCGTCATGCCGGCGGCTTCCGCGCATGACGGTCCGTTGCGCTGAGTGGTCCACCCTCGGTGTCCTCGCGCGGCCGTTCCTCTGGCCCGGGCGTGAAATTCCCAGGGCTACCCGGCACTGATCAAGCTAACGATCTCGTATCAGTCGATTTAAGTCTGGCGATGAACATGTGCACTTGATGCAAGATCTTTCATATATGCCGCGATCATTGATCTTGTGCTTGGAGAAATCTTGAAAACGGGGATTCGAACTCGCGCCGGTGTGCGAGCGTTTTCGCTGGCCACGGCGGCTGGCGTCCTATCCGGAGCGGTGGTGTTGGCGCCACTGCCCATGACTCCCGCGATGGCTGCATCGCCGGGGCCCGCCGTCGACGCCGACCTCGACGGCGACAATCTCACCGACCTGGTCGCCATCGGTGGTGACCACGACATCGCGTCCGGCCTCTGGCTCGCGTCGGGTAAGGGCAATGGGCGGATCGCGCCCGCCGCAGCCAACATCGGATCCCACGGTAACGGCGTGTTCAGCCCCGGCACCGTGGGAAGCCCGACTGACTTCGATGGCGCGCAGGTCCTCACCGGGCACTTCTCCGGCAGCGACCTGCAGGACGTTTTCGTCTACTACCCGCCCGCCCACACGAGAAATCCGGGTGGGGCAGTCGTCCTGCGCGGCAACGGGGACGGATCGACGATCGAGGCCGAATTCGACCAGAACTACCACAACATCAATGCGGGCACCTTCACCGGCTTTGACTGGGACGACTTCCAGACGATCAACAACCCGATCCAGCTCGCCAATGCCGGCGCTCATGACACGACCTATCCGGATCTGATCGGGATCGCTGGTAAGGACGACGGCAGCAGCTTCCTCACCTATTACCCGAACAACGGAACCACCGGCGGTTACGGCGAGGTCTTCGCCCTGTCGGTCCCGACGCCGACCGGCGGTACCGACTGGAACACCTGGACCATCGCAACGGCCCAGACCGGGTCCGGAACCGCGCTGTTCCTCCGGCAGGCCTCCACCGGCCAGCTATTTCTTTGGAACGATTTCACCCGGACGGCCGCCGGCACCGCCGGATACACGCCCTACCTGCTGTCCGACACCTTCCACACCGGCGAAGACGTCACCCTGTACGCCGCCGACGTGGACAGCGATGGCACCGGCGACCTCTGGACCGTCGGCGACCGCGGCGTAGCCGTCGCGTGGCTGGTGAACAACCTCGACAGCGGCGCGTCCACCGGTACCGTTACTGCGCAGAGGAGCCAGAAGTTGCGCACCGAATGCCTCGGCAAGCGCGTCAGGTCGAAGTTAAGAACCTGACGACGCGGGCAGAATCGGGCCGTGCCGCCGAGGGGCACGGCTCCGAGGTCAAGGCAGAGCAGCGTATCGACGGCAAATGTCTGCTGCCCTGCTCCGACCCGAACTGTCCGCCGAGGACATCGCCCTGGTGGTGTGCAGCACTCAGAGTCGAAGGCCGGGCACGCGCGGACGGCTCGAAGGTGCGTGGGGCCAACGGCGTGCCGCGCCCCACCAGGGGTTCAAATCCCCCTTCGGCCCGCAAGGTACTGTCTGCCGCGATCCGGCGCGATCTCAGGTCCACCGATTACACATCGTGAGTGGTGAATTTAGGTCGGCGGGCCCGCCGCCGAGCACACGGTGACCAGGAACGCGAGTACGTCGATGTCAAGGGTCGGTCGGCGGCGGCCGACCAGGTCGGTGAATCAGGTTGGATCCGGTCCAGGCCGCGGTGTGGTCGGGGTCCGGCGTGCAGCCGGCCTACTTCTTGGACGTGCGGGCGCCTCGCCGTCACCGGTCGCTGGCCAATCCAGTTGCTCCGTGGTTGCTCGCAGCTTCGGCAACGGGCCTCGTCACGCCGTAAAGGTTCGGAGATGCTCGAAGGAGCGACGTTGGCCAGCAGTGTGCTCACGAGTCCGCAGCCCTGCGACCAGCGTAAACATCGACGCGCCCGGGACGGGCTCTTGTCATCAGCCCCGTGCAGGTACCCTGATCGTCGCGGGCTGCTAGCTCAATGGCAGAGCTGAGGACTTTTAATCGTCGTTACGGCCGGTATTCTCATTGCAGCCATGCCCGTGAGCTGGCCAAACAATAGAGCCTTTGTCCCATGTGGATTTCCGTCGCTCCGTTACTGCTCCGTTGACGATGGGATGACGGGCCGGCGATGGCACTACAGTATCGGGGCATGGTTTCGACGCGACCAGCGGTTCAAGAGTCCCCTATGGGCCGTGCCGCCCGGTTAATTTCTGTGCCGTTTGGTGCCAGCATCTAGGGCTCTATAGGCTCACGGAAGTCGGGCTTCTGCCGACTAGTGCCGGGCAGGGGTGACCCGCGCCAGAACCGTCGATCACACATGGATCACGTCGTTGGGCAACGGAATCGTCAGCGGCGGGCACGACCTGGTGCTGCGACCTGTGTCCAGCGTCCTGGCACGGCGACTGCGTACGGACGTGTCGACCACGGATGCTGGTCGGGCGACCACCCTGCCGACGGACGAGGAGCCTCGACGTGTCCGCAACCACGGCGTTGTCTTTGCCTACGCGTTCATCTGCCGAGATGAGTGCGCCGCTCCATACTGGCGGACTGCATCTATGATGGCAACTGATGAAGCACTTCACTAGCGCTTTGGGGCAGGCGGGAGCTTTTGCATTGGACGAGTGGGGATTCAACCCCGCAAGTGTTGAAGCAGTGGCTACCGCATCTGCGGTATTTGCGGTTATCTTCGCCTGGTTGTCGTTGCGTGAATCGAAGGAGCAAAGGCGGGCAGTCGAGGACGAGATAGGCTCACGAATGCGGCCATGGATCGGCCTCTTCGCATTCGAGTTCTCCGAGAGTGAAGATCGTAAGCGGATCTTGCGAATCCAATTGCGCAACTTCGGAGCGCTACCTGCACAGAAGGCACGCCTAAGCTTGGTCATCTGCCCAAAAGTTCCACTGCAGGAGGAGGTATTTGACGCGATCACGCGCCAGGAGCCTGAGTATAAAGTGCTTATGCCGGGGGAAGAGGGAAATTACCCCATTGACTTTTCCTCAAGCCCGGAGCTCAGCGAGTGGATCGGCGCGGCTCGCGATGTTTTGGTGAAGGGATCGTTCGAATATGCCCTAGGTGACCGGGATTTCAAGTCCGAGTTCGAGGCAACGATTTGGTTCAGTCGCGCGCCGACGGTTGACACAAACTGGCGAAATACTATGAGTAGCTAAGGTGCCCCCCTCTCGTGCCGCCGACCGAGCGAGCGAGCTATTTAACCGGCGAGCACGCAGGTTGCCGACCTTCGGGCCTGCCCCGCGTGCTGAACTGCCGATGAGAGTGCGCTCATAGCGGTCCGTGATTTGCGAGGCAAACTTGCCCTAACAGGTGGCCACTTTAGCTGACAGCGCCAGAAGTGTACGCCGGTTGAGCGGTCCTAGCTGTAGACGCTCGACAAGTTGACGGCACAGCTCCGTCGCAGTGAATGCCTCGGGGGCTTGGTCGTCAGCCCGTCGTCGCTCAAAGTCACATACGGATGCCCTCGGCAACAGGCGTGCCTAATTGTCCCGCACCCATACAGTCAAACCACTTCAGACACGCCACACTATAACCCGCGGCTTCGGGGAGAAATGTTTAACCTGCCTCCTGGGCCCAAGTTTTGTTTTTGACACGAAGGGCCTCAGTTTCCATCCACCGTTGGGTTACCTTGTGGCTCGAACGCTTCCTGAGAAATGTCGACAAAGTGGTTTGAGCTCGCTCGGTAGCCAAGGCTTTTGCTTATGCGAAGTACAATGAAGAAAGAATCCCGCTGAAGGCGATATAAGGCACCATAATGAGTCGAAAGATAGTTGGCGCTAGCCAAGGTGCCGATTCCGTGATGACCCCAAAGCATGAACACCGGTCCGTCGAGGCCGGTCATCTTTGGGCTGAGCTTCACCAAGAACCCGTGTGCTGTGTCCTTGTCGTCCTGGAAGACACTGCCGCCACACTCGTAACGGATACTGTCGAAGTTTGTAAATTCATTTTGCCGGTTGATGACAATGAATCCTCGACAGTACACTCGAAGGAGGGAGTCGCTAACTGCGTTGCCTGACCATCCGCCTATGCATATGGCGTTAGCGCCGAGCTCCACACCGGTTGCCGACGTGACGAGGGGATCGCTCCCTGCTCGTCGCGAAACCTCAATCGCTAAGGCGGATGCAAAGAGATCGTCGGCGCCGATCATCGGAGTGGGTGGCAGCTCGTATGGTTGGGCGCCATACACGCCACCATGTAAGGGAAGGTTGAATGTCGCTGTGACAATGTGAGACGGTTTGCCGTTGAAAGCAAGAACACCGCGCAACTTTCGACGACCGGCCTCTCGACGCACTCGAAGGTAAATTTCAACCAAGGCGACAGCGATGAGGCTCGACAGTATGCCGGATGCCAGCTCAGTCCACTCTCCCGAGAGTAGAGATACTCAGCAACGCCACATGTCCCGGTGGCCCTTACTCGTACGTATGACCTCCTCGTGATCATCTTCCGGGCCAGCAGAATGATCTACCTGAGATCGCGCGATGCCCCGGAAACAGCCACGACGCTTGGCGGCTGCAAGGATCGCGGCCTCTCACCCTCAGGACGACCCCAACGGTTCGACCGCGCAGGTGACGGCGAGTTCAGCCGGTCGTAGCATTTTGATCTTGGTTGTTTGGTGGGACAGGATTCCTGCCGTGCGTGTGATGTAGACAGTGCTCGATCGTGAAGAAATATCTCGTGGTCTCGCGGAAGGTTTGCTGTACAAGGAAATCGGTGTGCGAGTAGATCGAGATCCGTCGGTCATCTCGCGGGAGGTGAGCCGGCACGGCGGCCGGGCCGGCTACCGCGCGACGGCCGCAAGCGCCCGCAAGATCCGGCCGGGAACGCCCGAAGCGCCACACGGTCGCACGGTCGGTGCGGCTGCGGGCGGTGGTCACCGGGCTGCTGCGTGCGGGCTGGTCACCGGCGTCGATCGCGGGCCGGTTGCCGTACGACTACCGTCACGATCAGGCTGTACGGGTGTCCCATGAAGCGATCTACCAGTGGATCTACGCCCAGCCGGTGTCGACCCTGGCCCGCGAGCTGATCCGGCTGCGGACCGGGCGCCCGGCACGCCGATCAGGGCCACGGCCAGTGCCCGCGCCACGGATCCGTGAGCCTCGCTACCTGGAAGAACGTCCCGCTGAGGTAGCCGGGCGGGCGGTCCCAGGACATTAGGAAGGTGACCTGGTCATCGGCAAGGGCGGCAAGAGCGCCGTCGCGACGCTGGTCGAACGCACGTCACGGTTCCTGATCCTGGTCCCGTTGATCGGCCGGGACTCGCTGAGCGTCGGCGAGGCCGTCATCGCCGCCACACATGGCCTGCCGACGCAGATCCGCCGGTCGCTGACCTGGGACTGCGGTGCGGAGATGGCCCGACACGCCACGATCACCGCGACCGGGCTGCCGGTGTTCTTCGCTTACCCGCACTCGCCATGGGAACGCGGCAGCAACGAAAACCTGAACCGGATCTTCCGGGAGTTCTTCCCGAAGGGCGTCCCGATCACCTCGGACCCCAACTATTTAGCGATGGTGGCTTCCGATATCAACGACCGACCCCGTAAGATCCATAATTGGAAGAAGCCCTCCGAGATATTCGCCGAACTCGTCGAGGCAAATGCTTCCACTGATTGAATTCGCCGTGTGGTGCTCTTGCTGTCCGTAACGCACCGTCAGTCATCACTATCTCTCTGTTTCCGATCGGCCTGCTGTCATCGTCGACGGTGATGTCTCCGCCATTGGACCGGACCGCCTTACCCAAGGAGGAGAAACCGGGCCATGCCGCCGAGGCACGCGCACAACCTGAGCGAGATCGATCAGCACTTGAGTCCATTCGAAGCTGTGAACGGACCTCGAGTCGGCCAGACACGCTGCGCGCCTGGAGGTCGATCACCCATGCCGCGGTAGCTGTGCCTGTGTGCACACAAGATCAATCATGGGTCGCGCTGAAGCCCCGATCCGACGACCACAGGCTGCCGAGCGCGGCCGATTAGGAAAGCACGTCGATGGCCAGTTGACGCAGGAGCTTTTGAGCCTCCACGATTGCCGTCACCGCGGCCTGAACAGTCTCCTTTGAGACCTCCTCGATGCCGTTGTCCTGCCGCTCCGCCGCGATCATGTCGTACCGGAGCAGCGCCTCCGACCATGCCTCCCGCAGCACCTCACTTCCGTACAAATCTACGCGGACGGTCAGTCGCTCACGCGGCGGGACCTCGGGAATCGAACCTAGGTTGCGGACGTCGTCATCGTCGGTAGTCAGTTGATTGAACAGGTTCTCGAGGTACTCCATCAGGTCCAGGTAGAGCTGCCCGCGGGTGTCGCGGAGCCGGTCGGCGCGTTGCCGCTGCCAGTTCTGTTCGTCGCGCTGGTTCGAACGGTGCTGGGTCAGCCAGGTGCCGCCGAGAGCGCCGGCCACGCCCATCGCCCCGGAGACGAGCGGGACCCACCATGAGCTGTCTGCCATCGGGCCATCGTGCCTTCATGTCATCTGGAGCGGAATGGCGGGTTCGCGGCGGACGGAACCCGACCGGGTGAGAAAGCAGTTCCTCGAGGGCATCGCACAGCCCTACAGCGACTCGTCGTCCAAGCCCAGCTTTGGAGCACGAGGTGAAGCGTCGGATACGGTGCCAGAGGTCTGACGGGAGATAGCCGATGCGGTTCACCATTGATGGCGATGTGGTCGAGCTCGACGCAGAAGCGGTGGCGGCGCTCCTGCGCGAGCAGGTCCCCGAGCCCGTACGGACACACTGGGTCGATGTCGCGGGCATCCGTTTCCCAGTTAAGCAGGCGCTGGAGGCGGGTTCAGGGATCTCCCGAGATCGCTTTAGGTCGCACGCCGCCAGCTCAGTGCTGACCCGGCTCGGGTTCGTGACCAGTTCCTCGCCTAACTCGCCGACCGGCGCATCAGGTCCAGAGCCACAAGCACGGCCGGCTCCGCACGTCAGCGCCGAACAAGCCGGCGCCGCATTCTCCACCCTGGTGACCTTCCTGCGGGGCAGCCCACTCACCGACGGAGTCAGCGCACTCGAACATCAGCTCGTCAACGCCGATCGGCACACCGTCGCCGCCGTCACCGCGCAGGCTGGCCTCACTGACGACCTGCTACGCGCGGCACTGATCGTCCGGCGGGACGTCGGCCGAGTTAGCGACGTCATACACGCCGCGGTAATCGCACTTGCGCTGCCCGCCATCCTCAACGAGGGCGAAACCGTGATCAACCGGCCATCGTTGGGGCCCGGCAATGACAAGTCGCGGCCCTACGACTTGGAGACGAATCTGCGCGTCGCTGAGTTCAAGGTCGCCGTATGGTCGGGCGGCGACATGATGCGCAAGCGGACCCTGACGGCAGATCTGGTGCACCTCGCGCTAGACGAGTCGGGCCGCCGTCCCGAATTGTGGGTCGCCGGCGAACAACCACTGCGGTTCCTGCGTACCAGCACCACGCCGGTCGCCGACCTACTATCCCGCTCGTCGAAGCACCTACGCGCCCGCTATCAGACCCACTACGGTTCAGAGCCGATCTCGCTGCAAACCTTCACCGCCACGCACGCCGGCCGGGTGCGATTGTTTGACCTAGCCGACGTCCTCCCAGCCATCGCCTCGGCATTGCTCTAGCAACCCGTCCTCACAGGGGAATGGGTCCCCCCGGTGATTCATGGTCAGCTCATCGCTCAAGTTGATGCCGGTCCGTCATCACTTCCAACAAAGCAGATCGAGGAACGGTCGGCCGTCCAAGCTGAGCCGCCTCAGCCTTGTACCTGCTGAAATGCATCAGCGCCGGTCAGCGGGGAGCGCATCGCGGAAGAGGCGATACGCGCTCAATTGCCGCGAGTTGCGCACCTTTGGCGTTGGCGGAAGCACGACACGCCGACGGCCGACGTTCCCGGACTTTCTACGAGCGCTCAACGAGTGCGCCTTCGGTGACGTTGAACGTCGTCCGGCCATCCTGGTCCTCGACATGGAAGTGCAGTCGGACGCGGGCAGTCCGCTTGCCACCCTGCTTCACCGTCCAGCCGAGCAGGTCGCACGGGATTTCAATACCTATCGGAAGATCGGTTCCCGGTTTCAACCGATCATCGGAGTCGAAAACCGGGATCTTGTCGACAAGCATTGCCACAGTGCCGTCCGACTCGGCGAGGCACACCTGCACCCGTCCCGGCCACTCTTCATCGACCCAACGGACCACCTCGGCGTGGACGTAGTACATGCGGAGATAATGAACGGTGCGGAGCGGCCGGACAAGCTCACGGGCGCCGCTTCGCGGCTTCCTCTTCTGCCGCAATCCGCGCATGAAGAGTCAGGGGCCCCGTCGACGGAGCTACCGAGGGTCGGCAGTGTCCCAGGCGTAGAGGAACTGGTACGGGTTCAGCAGCCACGCACGCACGATCGTCAAGAGCTCCGACTCATCGGCTGCGGCGTCACTTCGCAGCAGCACAGCTCCGATGTCGTAGTCGAATCCGTCAATCAGATCGGCGTCGTACTCCCAATGTTCGACCTGAAATGTCCGGGCAGTGCTCCTGTGGGTCCATCCTTCGCGGCGAGACTGCGCGTCGGTTGCGACTTTGCCCGGTGTGATGTCGATGAAGGCGCGTCGTCCTGGCTGCGTGGCCTGCACCTCGACCGCCAAACGCCTGCCCAGCCGTAGGGCGGACAGTTTCTCCAACGGCCAGGCGGGCTCGTCCGTCATGGTGATCCTCGATGCCTAGGGAACAGAACATCACGGTAGGGCAGGATCGTATGCGCACTGACGTGACGTCCTCTGCCGCATACCGGGCGCTATTGAGAGTCACCGCAGCAGTGGCACGGGTGACGTCCGTGGTGCCGACGAGAGTACATCGGGTCGCTCCGTCCGGGCGCCGTCGTATCGTGTCACCGGGCACGGGGAGGGTGATGCGGTGGTTCGGCTGGAACGAGGAGTGACAGGGTTCCGCTCTGGCAAGGAGCCGAAACTCCCGGAGGTCCCGGTCCGCACGTTCCGAGGTGGTTGCCACGAGGCCGCACGGGCCGCCGGTGGCGCCGTCGAACAGGTCGTCGAGAGCGCCTATCCGCGCAACTTTCACTCCGCTGTAATCGTCGCGCCGAATGAGCGGCTCGCGATCCTCTGCAACGCCATGTACCCGTGGATCGCCTTCGCGGGAGAGGACACCGGGGACCTTGAGCCGAAAGCCTTCGTTGACCCTCCGGCCTGGGCCGCCGCCTTCGCCGAGATCGGCTTCGTCGTGATGAGTCGTCATGTGCTCGACTCGCCGCTCGGCGCCGTGGACACTGCTGCGCTGGGAAAGGCGGATTGGCTGCAGATTGATTCGTGGCGCCCGGCAAGCGTGGGCGAAACGGTGTTCAACTTCTGCGATTGAGCTTGAAGCGCCGACGCACGCTCGTGCCGCCGATCGGACACGTTGGCCGGCGAAGGTCGTCACGCTTTGTGTGTCGGAAGGTGGCCGGCCAAATTCCGGTCCTGCCGGTGATGGCGAAGCGCAAGGCGTTGACGGCGGACGACATGCGGGCGCTGGGCTTGGTGACGAATCTCGTGACGGCTGGGCAGATCTCCGGCATCGGCAGCAGTTCGGCCTACAGGAGGGCCCGAACGACGCGTTCCCCGTCAAGATCAGCGAGTCGGTCGCTGCTGTCGCGTCGCGGTGCCTGCCAAGCTCGCTCACCTGGAGTTGGGCTGACACAAGTGCTACCAGCGCAGCCCCGCGTCGCGTCACCGCTCGTTCACTGCCGGAGGCGCACTCTTGGTGCCGTGGTGCCCGTACAGCGTGGTCGCCGCACGGCCTGGCGACGTGCCGCCCATCGACCAAGGCTCGGGGGCCTTCCGTCGCGGTCTTCACGTGTGGCGGGTAGAGCTTGTCGACACTGAGCACGCCTCGATGTGACGAATGACGTGTTCCGATCCGGGATTGCCTTGAGTTGACCGGGTGGCGGGCCGATTAGAGCAACTGGTACGTCCCGGCGAAGCCTGGCGGCCAGCAGACCCTGGAGAGCAACTCATGCCGAGCCGTCAGTTCGTGACTTTCGAGGTAGCGAACCAGTTCCTCGGGGTCCCCGTAGAAACCGTGCAGGAAGTCCTCCTCAACGAGATTTACACGCCGATGCCGCTCGCCCCGGACGAGTGCGGCGGACTGTTCAACCTGCGCGGCGAGGTCATCGGGACGGTGGACCTGCGGGTCCGGTTCGGGCTGCCGCCCAGGTCGATGTCGGGTTCGGTCATCAACGTGGTCGTGCTGACCGGCGGTGAACCGGTGAGCCTGCTGGTGGACCGGATCGGATTGGTCGCCGACCTGGACGATACGGCGTTCGAGCTCCCACCGGACACACTGACCGGGCCGACCCGGGCGATGATTGTCGGGTCGTACAAGACCGAGGATCGGCTGCTGCTGGTGCTCGATGTCGACGAGTGCGTCAATACCGCCCGTGCCGCAGTTTGAATGAGCCGGCGGGAGCGCCCGGACATCGACGTCGGCGACCGGAAGACATACGACGGTCGCCTCAGCCCGGGCCATTGACAAGCCGACCTACAAGCGACGGCGCAGAACCGGCGAATGGTGTTCAAGTGAACATCCGGCCACCCAAACTCATGGTCCGCTCCGGCCAATGTTGAGTTCACTCAACTGCCGCCGATAATGCGCGCACCCCAGAAACGCCGGCAGCACGTACGTGCTCGTCTGGGTCGCTGCTGGGTTCGGTCCGGCGTCACGGGCCACCCCGGCCTGTACGGTGTCGACTCGGCTCTGCACCATCACGCCGGGTCAGGCAGTAGATACGACGTCTAGGAGCGGATACGGCGCGTGTAGAAGACTTCGCAGGCCATGGTCACCATATGTTGTTTGATCCCCGATAGCTATCCGCTCATGACGGCCGAGCTCAGTGTTGCCCGCTTCCGTTGATGAGGATTTCGAGGGCGTGGCTGACGTCGGGGGCGGTCGAGGGTTTCTGGATGTAGAACTTCTTGGTGATGTTCTCGTTGACGTGCCCGAGCTGGGCGGCGGCTTCGGTGACCAGGCCCTGTCCGCTCAGGACGGTGGCGACGGTCTTGCGGAATACGTGGGGGCTTACCCATTTGAGATCGGCCTGTCGTTGCAGGGCGCAGCGTAGTGAGCGGCGCATGTTGTCCGGCTGTACGAACGTGCCGGCGCGGCTGGCGAAGAGGGGGTCTGCCCGCTGATGGGGTTCCTCGGATCGGCGGCGGCGAAGTATGGCTAGGGCGAACGGTGGTAGGTGGATCGTGCGTTGCCCCGCGAGGGTCTTGGGGAAGTCCTGGCGTTCCCAGCCGGTGTTCCTGAGATAGACCATGGTGCCGGCGACGGTGAGGGTCCCAGCGGGCAGGTCGATGTCCTGCCAGCGCAGAGCGCACGCTTCGCCGATACGGCAGCCCGTGGCCAACAACAGGTCGAACAGGTCGGTGCAGGCGCGGCTCTTCTTGGGCCCCACGGCCTTGGTGGTGCGCCACAGGTGCAGGGCGTGGCGGACCCTTTCGATCTCGTCGAAGGTCATGGCCTGGACGATCTTGTGTGGTTTCGGTAGCCGGCCGACGTCGCGAACGGGGTTGGCGGGGAGTGCGCCGTGGCGGACGGCCAGGCTGAACATCTGCAGCAGGGTGCCTTTACAGCGTTGCGCCCCAGCAGGATGGGTTCTGGCGAGGGTCTTGAGGTGGCGGTCGAGCGCACCGACGGTGGCCTCCCGGAGGGTCATGTCCCCGAGGGCAGGCAGGATCAAGTAGTGCAGGTTGTCGGAGTAGTGGCCAACGGTCTGTCGCTTGACCCGGTTCTCGACGAGGATCTCGTCGATCCAAGCGTCGGCGAGCTGCTCAACGGTCATGTCTGCAGTGACATCGCCGCTGACGTCGCGTGATGCTGATCGTAGGTGCTCGAGATGTTCATGCTCGCCGCGCAGCGCATTGCACAACACTTGGTTTGCGCCTCTGAGGAGGCGGCGCTGCTCATCAGTGAAGCCGTGGGCGCGCCTGGCGAGGGTGACGGTGGCTTTGAGCAGGTGGATGTGAGCGGGGCTCATATTAACAAGGGTCACTCCGGCAAGCTAACCACCCGCGAGGCACCAGGAGATGAGATTCCAGAACGTTGGCCACCCGCTTGTTGGGATCGTCTATGAACGCTGCGTCGACCCGAGCGCTGTTCTCCTTCGGCAGCACGGTCCCGATCCCGAACTCGCTTGGACGCGGTGCCGTCATGCAGCCGGTACCCTCTCGTCTCGGCTGACCACCAGCCGGCGGCAGAGCTTCGCCAACGACCTCACCCGACCGCAACTGATCGCCGTCACCGACAACATCAATCAGTCCAAGGGCGACCAGGACCCCTCGGCCTGGCAACCGTCGATCACCTCCTACCGGTGCACCCACGCCAAGATGTGGATCGCCGTGAAGTCGTACTGGGCGCTCACGCTGCAGGCTCGGAGGAGACGGCCCTGCAGGCAATGATCAAAACCTGCACGTCCTGAGCCCGTACCAGCGGGCCGGACCAACGGGGAGGGGCCGCTGAGCCCGCCTGACGTGACCGGGGCCGCTACCGTGTTCGCATGCCGCTGCCCGTGGTCCTGGTCGTCGTGGACGGTGGTGTCGAGTTCCGGTCTCTGCCGAACCGGCTGGGCAGGGTCGGCGCGATCCGCGTCGCCGAGACAGACGTGGCCACTCTGGCCGACTACTTCACCCAGGCTTTCGGGTTGCCGCAGACCGGCACGTTCGACCGGCTCCAGGCCGCATTGGCCGTGTTGGCCGAGCGGGGTGAGATCAAGGATCAGTACATCGGCAATGACGGGCAGGTCGCGACGCATTGCCGGCGGGCCGGTGTCGGCTACGAGCAACGGTGGTTCGATACCGAGCGGTGGCGCACGCTCCGGCGGCGGGTGCCGCTGTTCGCGGCGATCGAGCCGAACGGGTTCCGACGCACGCTGTCGGTGGAGCTCAAGGCGGCCGACGCCTACGACTCGGCTTTCGATGTGTTCCTCCAGGAGGAGTTCTCCGATCCGAGTGCCGGCTACCCGGATGTCGTCTACTCCGGGTACAGCAACCACGTCCACATCGACTACGACACCCTGGCAGCCGTCGCCGACCGGTTCGCACTGCGGCACACCGCCCAGCCTGATGAGAGCGCCGCGACGCTCCTGACGGAGCTGGTCGCGCGTGGCGAACTCGGGCCGCACCTACCGCCAGGTGGCAACCGGGACCGCCTCATCTCCTGGTGCGCGGACGTCGCCGTCGTCGCCCGCGGCGACGGCCGGCCCCGCAAACACGAGATCCTCCGGGCCGGTGGCATGGTTCTCGAGGTGGTGTTCTGGGCCGACTGGCGGCCCCCGGTCCTCTGGTTCACCGAGGCATACCGTGCGCCCGACGAACGGTGGGGCGGTACCGAGTACCGCGTCACCGTGCCCATCGAGGACCTGCCCGTACTGGTGGACCGTTTCGAGCAGCGGCTCGGCCTGTCACCCGGCACCGGACGCGTCGATGACCGGTTGATCGTCTGCTTCGACGCCATGGCCGCCCAAGGCCATCTTCATGGCGGGGACGCCAGGCAGGGCAATCGGTATCGGGTGGCGGCGTGGATCACCGATGCCGGCGTCACCGCCACGGTGGAGGGCTTCGCCCGCACCGAGGAGATCCTCAAGCTGTACCGGCCCGGCAGCGACTGCCTGTTCGAGTTGGTCCTGACCATGGACGCCTCCGTCCCCGGCGACCGCGGCGTCGTGTTCCGCGAGAAGTACGAGTACCTGCCGCAGACCGGCGACGCCGGACGCGAATACAGCTACAGCGTCATGACGCCCTACACGTCCTTGCCGGCCCTTGTCGCCGACCTCGAGACCAGCCCCGGCGAAGGGGATCTCGAAGAACGCCTGACACGATGCTTGAAGCACCTGGTCCAAACCGGTGAACTCTCCGGGGACCTCCACACCGAGGCAGCGCGGGACCGCGTCGCAGCCCGCTTCGTCCACGCCGGTGTCCCCGCCATCACCGACTCCTCACACTGGATCAACAGCGACTGAGCCACCGCGTTGTCGCTCCGCGCTCACCGGCACCGTCGGATCCAGGCGGACATGGGCTGACCGGCGGCTGATCACCACGTACGCCCTCCAGCAGCGGGATCGCAAACTGTAGTCGTCTGTCTATAGTCGTGTGCATGGCAGAGCGGTCGCTTCGGCTTATGGGCGCACACGAGATCCGGGTCCGGCTCGGCGGGGTCAGCAGACAGCGGGTCTATCAGATCACCAGTCGGGCGGATTTTCCGAAGCCGGTAGCTGATCTAGTTCAGGGCCAGGTCTGGCGGGCTGAAGACGTGGAGGGATGGATCACGGCAAAGCGGCCACAGGCCAGTGACTCCGGCCCGTGACAGTCACCGCCCTCGGCGGCTGACGGCCTATCGGGGCAGGTCGGGATGGCTGCGCGACCGATGGGGTGCGGGCAGGCGCATAGGGTCACGGCTCTGTGTGTCTGGGATCGGTGTTGTTGGTGCTGTGGGGGTGCAAGGTGGACCTACTCGCATTCTGGGTGGGCTGACCCAACTGGCCCGAAACTACGAGCATGACCGGCAGTGTCCGAAGAGATGGTCCGCTGCTTCGACGAACGGCAACGATCGCCCTGGGACGGAGATCCGGGCTGCGAGTATTCGGCGGGCTTTCAGAGGCGAAGTCAGTCGGCGGAACGGGCGCCCCAAAGCCATATCGCATCGTCGTGGCACTCGAGGCTCGGCGACCGGGCGGGAGGGGTCGACCGATCGTCATGCTGTTGCGTCGAGTCACCCGAGTAGGGACCCAGGTTCCTGCTGTGCGTTGCATGACGATCGGAGGCGGACCCGTCGATTTCAGCGGTTCTTGTGGAACGCCTCGACGACGGAGCTCGGGATCCGGCCGCGGTCGGACACCTCGTAGCCGTTCTTGCCGGCCCATTCGCGGATTGCCTGGTTCTGGTCGCGGTTCGACCGGCTCGTGGGGACGGCGCTACGAGCAGGGATACGGCTGGTGGTGCTGCGTCCGACGCGGGAGGCGACGTTCAGGTACGGCTCGAGGGCCTTGCGGAGTTTGCCGGCGTTCTTCTCCGATAGGTCGATGGTGTAGTTGATACCGTCGAGGCCGAACTCGATGGTGCTGTCGGCTTCGGTGCCGTCGAGGTCGTCGGTCAACAGGGTGACGATCTGTTTTGCCATGTGCGGTCTGCTCCTGGAAATCGGCATAGGCGCATCCGATGTATGCCCCGTGTCTCAATACGATAGCTGCTGGCAGGAATGGGATTGTCACGGGTGATCGAAAGCAGGCCCTTGGTATGAGCCGTATGGCCTGATCCATTCGCTGGCGTAACGGTGGGTGTCGGCTGGAACGCAGTTCGCAGTGGATGATGTTTTCGACGTCTGTGCTCGTGGCCCACCGATTTGCCGATGCAGCGGGCAGTGTCCGGGTATCCGATCGGCGGACCTTCAAGGAGTCAACTCTGACGAAGGGCCAGACCGCACTGCACGTTGACGGCGAGGGCAGGGTCACGTGACGGCTGCCAGGCCGCATGTGGTGACGGGTACGCGGGGCGGGTCGTGGGCGTGGTCGGGTGGGCTCCGCCGGGAGCGGTCGGCGCGTGGCGGGTCACGTGTGGGAGGGCGTCTGGGCCAGGCTGGCCTGCACGGTCTCCATGTCGTTGATGTCGTCGGGGACGAAGATTTCTGGTGCCCTTGCTCAGGTCGCGCTGGTGTGTCGGCACCCTGCACAGCAGGGACGAACCGTTGCCACTGGTGGAAGGTGTCGCTCCAGCCGGGCACCGCTACGAACTGTCGTCCGCCGTCCATCGCTGGTGGCGGTGTGCAGGTTCGCGAGCATCCCGGAGGACACAGCGAGAGGCGATCCGCTGACAGGCGGCGACGTGGCTACGGTCGGGGAATCCATTGTGCATTGGGCGATGAGATGATGGCGGCGAGGCGACGCCATTGGGGCAAGGGGAGGCCGCGGAAGTCGGGGTCGAGGACTTGCAGGCAGACGTGGTCGGCGCCGGCTTGCCGGTGCTGGCGTACCCGGTTCGCGATCGCTGTTTCGTCGCCCCAGACGATCAGGGCGTCCAGGAGACGGTCGCTGCCGGCGTGGTCGAAGTCTTCGGTGGTGTAGCCGAGCCGGCGCAAGTTGTCGGTGTAGTTCGGCAGGCTGAGGTATCGGCGCAGGTGGCGTCGGCCGATCTCGTGGGCTGTGGCTTTGTCGCTGTGCAGGACGACGGCCTGTTCGGGGACGAGTAGCCGGTCGGGGCCGAGGATGTGGCGAGCTCGGGCTGTGTGTTCCGGGGGCACTAGGTAGGTGTGTGCGCCGCCGGCCTTGTCGGCGGCCAGGCTCAGCATCCGGGGGCCGAGGGCGGCGAGCAGCCGGATCGGGTTGTCGGCCGGTGTGGCCCGGTAGCGCTGGGCGAGGGTGTCCATGGCGGTGAGGTAGTCACGCATGGCCTTCAGCGGCTGGTGGTAGTGCAGTCCGCGGGTTTCGTTGACGAGTTTCGGGTGGCTGACGCCGAGGCCGAGGATGAATCGGCCGGGGTATGCCTCGCTCAGGGTGTGGTGGGCTGCGGTCATGGACAGCGGGTCGCGGGCCCAGAGGTTGGCGACGGCGGTCGCGACGGTGAGGCGTCGGGTGGCGGCGAGAAGGATGCCGGATTGGCTGATGGGTTCGCGGCCGATGTTCTCACCGGTCCACAACGAGGTGTAGCCGAGGTCTTCGAGTTCCTGAACGGTGTCCCGTACAACGGCGGCGGGCTGGAAGTCGAACTGGGCGGTCCAGAGACCAAGACCGGTCAGCTTCATGATCTGTTCGCCCGGCTCGCGACGGTAGTCATAGCCTGGCTGAAGTCAAGCAGCGCGGCATCGAGGTGACCGCACTCTGCGGGACGACGTTGCGTGACGAGCCGCTGTATCCGGCGGCCTTGCTGCAGGATCGGCATGATGGGCTGCTCGACGGTGGATGTCAGGGCCTGTCGTGTGAGTTCGACGGCTTCGTCGATGTTGTCTTGCTGTACCGCGGCGTCGGCAAGGAACAGGCTCAGGACTGCCCGGGCTTTGGTGTGGGACTCGGGTAGGTCGGCCAAGGATCCGGTCAGTTCCGGCTCTGCCTTCTCCGGTTGTTGCAGCAGGAGTCGGCTGGTGCCGTGGTAGTACCGCAGGTCGAGGGCGCCGTGGGCGAAGTCCATGCCGTGGCGGCGGTCGCGCTCGTTGGAGTATTCGGCGGCTTCCTGCGCAAGGGCGTAGGCGGCTTCAAAGCCGCCGGTGTTACCCATTCCGGCGTGGCTGCGGGCGTGCAGCGCATGCAGCCAGGCACGGGTCGTTGCGTCCGACCCTTGGCTGGCGAAGTAGATTCCGCGCTCGATCAGTTTGACCGTGCGTCCGAGGTCACGACGGTGCCATGGGATCAGACTCTGGGCACCCAGCAGCCACGCGCCGAGCCCCCACGCTCTGGTCTGCTGTGCGGCAGTTACTGCTCCGTCGTACCAGCGTTCGGCTGTGCTGTGGTCGTCGATGTCGAAGCAGGCCCAGGCTCGCAATCCTGCGAGCCTGGCTGCTAGCCGGACGAGGCGTTCGTGGTGGCCGAGCGGTTGCGGCTCTGACAGACGGGCGCTGACGTGCCGGATTAGCATCCGTACCTTAGCGAGGAGTTCGTGCGGCGGTGTCCGCGCGAAGTCGTGATCGAGGCGTTCACAGGCCAGCTCGACGGCGGTCAGCTCGGCGGAACTGATTCCGTGCTGATCGAGCACTCTCGCGAACTCCACCAGGTCCAGATCCGGATGGTGCCCGTCTATGTGGTTGCTGGGTGCGCCCGGATCGGTGTCACCAGCCACGCGGTCGGGTTCTGCCGCGTCGCCATCGTGAGGACTCGCCGCCCGCGTGGGTTGAGGCAGATGTCGGAGGATGTCCGCGCTGGTGCCGCGTAACGCCACGCGGGGTTTGTACAGTCCGATTTCGTCGTCAGTGGCCGCACCGGTGACCGTGCGCAGTGCGGCCCGACGTTCGGCACTGGACCAGTGGTGCTCCCCGCGTTCGAGTTTGCCGACCCACCGGTCATCGACGTAGTGGCTCTTGATGCCTTTCCGATCAGGGTAGAGCCTCGCGAGGACGGTGTTGACGGCGTCGGCCATCTCGGAGCGGGACATGGGTTGTCCCCGATGGTGCGCAGACGTCAACCGTGCACGAGCAGCGATCAGCTTGCCGTTCGGTGTGTGGTTCGCCTTTGTCTCCGGGTGCTTCGGCATCACACCTCCGTTGATGCGCTTGGACCGTTTCGTTGGCGTCGTGGTGAGCGTTCGGTCGGACGGTGCGCGGCGAGCAGGGATACGGCGCTACAGCAGATGTCGACGTCTCCCGCGGACACGCGATGAAGTCGTACCATGCGCGGCCGGTGAAGTGCAGGGTGCTGTCGTTCCGATCCTTGCTGTCGCGCACGCCGCTACTGGCGTACCCGGCGTCAGCTTCGCCGCAGTTGCCGTCCGCGTCGCTGCGGGTGAACTGGCACCAGGTGATGTAGCCAAGCTCAGTCATGAGCGCGGGCCGCGGTCGCAGTGACCGGATCGAACTACTCGCTTTCGGCTGTGGCATCGCTGCGCATACGGTCCCAGGTAGTGCAATCTGGTGTCTGCAGAAAGACCGGAATCTGTGCCAAGGCGTACTTGACGATCACCTGCGTGCGCTTTCTCGGCCGGGGTAAGGAGCTTACGACTGTCCGAGACGAGCAGCATCGAGTTGCCACCCACCACCCAACCTCCGCACAGTTTCCAGGACGGCCCCGGGCGATATAAACCCAACCGGATGCGCCGAGTCTAGCCCTTGAATCCAGCAGCGGAAGCCCTGCGAGGATCCATGCTTGCCATCAAACTTGCAGCTAGAAGCCTGATCGGACATGCGGTCAGGACGGTAGGTCGGTCCCCGGGTCGGTATTCCCAGGCTTTCACCATTGCGTGACTGTTGTCTTGCCACGAGTCATCCATCAATGGACGACCGTCGGCGAAATACCCGCGGCCTCCCCGGCCGTACGGGCCATTCCATGGAATCGGACAGATCTGTCCGTTCATGCCACAAGATCTGAGGAGCGAAAGTCATGGCATCGGGGTTGATGTTATCGCTGGACACCATGAGTTGCCGTATCTGATGCGGGTTTCGCGTTGGTGGTCACTGAAGGCCTGCGCCGGTCGCTATTCGAGCGGCATCGGTACAGCGGCATCGGCCCGCCGCAGCGGCTGGCGGCGGTGTGTCGATGTAGGTGATGTGGCGCGACCCGAGCCGGTCGACCCTCTGTGAATTGCTCCCCCTGTGGTGCGGCACCCGAACCGCGGCACAGCGGGTGAGCCGGGCCACCTGGCCGTCACGGTCGGGTGGCCGGGGCTGGGCGTGCCTCCCTCCGATGCCCACCGCATGGCCCGCCCAGCCCACCCAATCACGAACCCGTTTGCCTGTCCGGACTCAATCGCTTGATCACATTGGAGTGCATCAGCATGGCGAAGCAACTACTGCCTTCCATCGCGCCAGGAGCGTCGGCCACGGCCCGGCCGAGGACGGCGTACCTGGTCGGGGTTGTCACGGCTGTGGTCACGCCGCTGACGGTGTTCGTCGAGAACGCCGGTCGTGCGTTCCGTGGCGGGCACCGCAGGAGGGCCCGTGTGCTGGCTGCCGCGCAGCGGGCGGACGCCGCGGAGCGTGCCCGGGCGTTCGGCCGGCTCCTCACCGCCTGTGGCGACCGGCCCGCCTGAGTTCCTCACCCGTCGTGTCGTCGCCCCCGTGAGGTGCGGCGAGTGAGGCCTGCGGTACCCGACCGACACCGGATTCACCGTGGTCGGTCAGGTCTCGGGCTAGGCGTGCCGCCTGGCGCCGCAACGTCGTCGGCTCGCCCCAGCTCTTCCTCTCGCCGCGCCCGGCCCGTCCTGGTGAGCGTCCGCAGCTTGCTCGTGACGCCCGGCAGCACCACCCGGCGATCGCCCGACGATGAGGGCCTTGTGCCTGGCCTGTTGACCCATTCAGGAACGGAGTGCACCGGTGACTGACCTGCAGCCGGGCGGTGGCGACACCATGGACATCGACACGCCGAACGTCGCGCGGGTCTGGGACTACCAGCTCGGTGGCAAGGACAATTTCCAGGTCGATCGGGTCGCCGCGGAGCAGCTGAACCAGGTGTGCCGGGCAGCGAACGCACCGACCGGGTGCGAGGTAGCTCGGGAGAACCGGGCGTTCATCCGCCGTGCGGTGACCTACCTGGCCCGGCAGGGCATCGATCAGTTCATCGACCTGGGCGCCGGTCTGCCCACCCGGGGCAACGTGCACGAGGTCGCCCAGGCGGTCAATCCCTGGGCGCGGACGGTGTACGTCGACTACGACGCGCTCGTCGCGGTGCATGGTCGTGCTCTTCTGGCTGACAATCCCGAGACCGTCATGGTCCGAGCCGACGTGCGCCAGCCGGACAGTGTTCTCGGTAATTCCCAGTTGAGGAGTCATATCGATCTGGGCAGGCCCGTCGCGGTGCTCATGGTGGCGCTGCTGCACCTGTTCACCGCCGACGAGGCACCGGCCGGGATCGTCGCGCGGTTCCGCGACGCGCTCGCGGTCGGCAGCTATGTGGTGATCACGCATGTGAGCGGTGACAGCCGGCCGGAGGCGGCCGGCGTGCTCGCTGCGGAGTTCACACGCCTGGGTGTCACCACGCCGCTGGTTCCCCGCACCGCGGCGCAGATCGGCGGGTTCTTCGACGGCCTGGAGCTGGTCGAGCCGGGCCTGGTGTCGCCGGCACGGTGGCGACCAGACCCGGCTGACGTCGACCCGGGCGAGGACACCCGGTGGATGTGGGCCGGCGTCGCCCGCCTGCCCGCCCGCTGAGCGCTCGGACAGGGGCACGTTCGGTCGGGCCCCGTTCGCGCTGTACCTGACCGCGAAATCCGTCACGGAGGAAAGGACCGATGTCATGTTGTCAGCGGAGTCGACGCGGCTCACCGACGATCTGTGGCTCGCCGCGCACGACGGTGTCAAAGGCGCTCGCCTGATCGGTGACTGGCCGCTCGGGGTCGGGCTGGCCGCCGGGCTGCTGGCCGAGCTGATCCACGGTGGATGTCTGGAGCTGCGTGATGGCGAGCTGTTCCGCACCACGAAGGCGGCGGCCGCCCTGCCGACAGACCCTGCGCTGCGGCCGCTGCTGGTCACGATGCACGCCGAAGAACAGACCCGGCCCGCCACGCCGGCGAGGGTGCGGGTGACAGCCCGGGCGCGCGAGGAGCAGTGGGGGCCACGGGCCTCGGAGTGCGGTGGCTGGCCACCGCCGGTCCTGCAGGAGACTCGGCACCGTCGGCCCGGCCACCAGCTCCACGCGTGGATTTCTTACCTGGCCTACGAACGGCGTGCGGAGGCCAGGGTCCTCGACCGGCTGTCGCGCACAGGTCTGGTGCAGCGTGAGGACCGCCGCCGGTTGTTCGGCGGCACCACGGTGCGATACGTGCCCTGTGATTCCAACGCCTCGGGGACACCGGCGAACACGATCACCCACACAGTGCAGGCCGGCCGCGCGTTGCCCTGCTCCGGTGTCGTGCTCGCCGGGCTGTTCCTGGCCACCGGGCTGCATCACCACGCGCTGGCCACGCTGAGCCCCTCCGAGCGGTCGATGCTCACCCGGCAGATCCAGCTCGGCCTGGACGACAAGGCCACGACCGGCATGCAGGCGATGCTGCGGGAGCTGCTGCGCGCCGCGGACGCCGCCGTCGGCGAGGCCGCCATGCGCTGACCCGTCCCGTACCGCCGGTGATCCCCCCTCACGGCATCGCCCCACCCCTCAACCCCCTATTCCAGGAGGAACCCCGGTGTCCGCACCTGCCTCTGTCCTACAGTCCAGCGTGTCGTACGCGCTCGCGCGTAACCGGCTCGGCCCGTTCGCGATCGGCTCGGCGATCGCCTCGTCGGTGGCGCCGCTGACGGTGATCACGCTGGTCGTGCCCCTCGCGCTGGCCGCGACCGGCCTGCTCGGTTTCCCGATCGCGATCATCGCGGTCGCCGCGATCCTGATGATCTACGCCGTCGGCTATCTGGCGATGGCCCGGCACATCCCCAACGCAGGGGCGTTCTACGCCTACGTCGCGCACGGCATCGGCCGGCCGTTCGGTGTCGGCACCGCCTGGCTGGCGCTGGCCACCTACACCAGTTTCCAGCTGTGCTGCTACGGCGCGTTCGGCGCCGCGATCGGCGCCCCGCTGCTCAGCGACTGGCTCGGCTTCACCGTGCCCTGGTTCATCCCCGCCCTGCTCGCCTGGGCCGTGGTCGCCCTGCTCGGCGCGAACGAGGTCAAACTGTCCGGCTACGTGCTGGTGTTCCTGGTCGTCGCCGAAACGATCCTGGTCGTGCTGTACAGCCTGGCGATCATGCTCACCTCCGGATTCGCCTTCTCCGGCGCGGCGATATCGGTCAAGGACCTGTCGGGGCCGAGCCTCGGGGTGCTGATCGTGCTGGGCGCGACCTCGTTCGCCGGCGTCGAGCAGGCCGTCGTGTACATCGAGGAGAGCAAGGACCCGCGACGGACCATCCCGACCGCCACCTACGTCACCATCGCCGTCATCGGTGCCGCGTACGCCCTCGCCTCATGGGTGCAGATCAGTGCCGCCGGCCCGAAGCCCATCGACCGGGCCGCGGCCGAGGGCGCCGACCTGTTCTTCAACGAGGCCGCGATCATGCTCGGCCAGAGCGCGGTCACGGTCGGAAAGGTGTTGCTCGGCACCGGGCTTGTCGCCGCGCTGCTGGCCTTCCACAACGCCATCACCCGCTACACCTTCGCCCTCGGCCGTGAAGGTGTCCTGCCCCGCATGTTCGGCCGCTGCACGATCAAGGGCGCACCCCGCAACGCCTCGATCGCCCAGACCACACTTGCCCTAGGCGTGCTGGCCGTCTACGCCGTCGCCGGCTGGGATCCCCTCGTGCAGTTGTTCTACTGGGGGTCCACCACCGGCGGCCTCGGTGTCCTGCTGCTCTACGCCCTGACCAGCATCGCCGTCCTCGGGTTCTTCGCCCGTACCCCTCACGGCGAGAACCTGTGGCGGCGACGCCTCGCCCCGCTGCTCGCCACCGCGGTCCTGCTGGTCGTGGCCTACCTCGCGGTCGACAACCTCGCCGCCCTCTACGGCGTCGCCCCCGGCACCGGCCCCGCCCGGATCGTCCCGATCGCCCTGCTGGCGATCTTCGTCGCCGGCACCGTCTGGGGCCTGATCCTCAAACACACCCGACCCGAGGTCTATGAGGGCATCGGTCGTGGTGCCCGCAGCGCCACCGCCTCCGCCTCCGGCCTGTCCGCCATCCTCTGAACCAAAGGAAGCCCTCCACCGATGAGCCCCAGCAACGACACCCCTGCCCTGCGTGTCGCCGGTCCCGACGACATCGACACCGTGGCCGACATCGTCACCGACGCCTTCGACCACCTCAAGGTCATCCACTACCTCGTCCCCGACGTATCCCGACGCCGGAGGCTCGCCCGGGACTGGTACCGGCTCCACATCGCCCATGCCATCAGCGGGGCCGGGCAGGTCGTCGTGACCTCAGATGCCGACGCCGCCGCGATCTGGTTCGACCGCACCGGTGAGGCGAGCGAGCCCGACGGCTACGACAAACACCTGGCCGAACTCGCCGCCGAGTACCTGCCGCGGTTTCAGCACCTCGACCTGCAGATGGAAGCCCACCACCCCACCGACGCGCACTGGCACCTGCTGTTCCTCGCCGTACGCCCCGACCGGTGGAACCACGGGCTGGGCAGCCGGCTCATGAACCACACCCACGCCCGTCTCGACGCCGACGGCATCCCCGCCTATCTGGAAGCCACCGGGCTGCAGAACCGGGCCCTCTACCGGCGGCACGGCTACACCGACATGAACCCGCCCACCATCGCCGTCACCGACGACACGGTGCTGTACCGCATGTGGCGACCCGCGGAGAACGGATAACACCGACCTCGTCCAGCCCGCCGAGTTCCACTACAGCCCAAGCACCAACCCCGGGCGCCTCCCGGTCATCGCGGACGGCTCCCTCCCGGGACGGGGTGACGGCGTCAAACCGACACGCGCAGCGATAGCCGGCTCATCTCGCTGCGAGCTCGGCAAGGACGTCCACGACCTGGCTGACGCCGCTCCTCAGCCCAGACGCACCTGCGCCGTCATCCCTGCCCACCTGCCAATACGGGCGCCCACGATGACCCCGCCGATGTCCAGGAAGGATCGACCACTCTGATGACCATGCCACCTGCCGTCTGCTCCCTGACCGTCGACGACATCGACGGCGTGCCCGACGCGGCAGCACTACTGACCGCGGCCCACCACACCCATCCGACCGGCCGGCTGCTGGGCAGCATCACCCTCCCGCGTACCGGCTACACCGCGGCGTCGTTCATGGCCGTCATCAGAATCAGCAGACGCCGCGGCCGCGTCGACCTGGTCCACCACCACGATCAGGTCATCGGTGTCGCCTGCTGGATCACCCACCACGCCCACCGGCGCGCCCACACACCCACCGTGCCGGTCCCACGGCTCAGACCGGCTGAATCACACCGGACCGGCGGGCTGTTCGACGACGTGCACCACAGCATCAACCGCCTCGACATGATCGACCTCGCCCTGGCCGTACCCGACGACCACACCCACACGCACCTGGCCTGTATGGGCACCCAGACCAGCCCCAGCGCCCGCATGATCGCCGACCTGCTGCTGCACCACCAGCACCAACGTGCCGACCGCGACGGCCACACCCTCTACCTCGAAGCCCACCACCAGCACGACCGGACCTGGCTCAACCGTCTCGGCTACAGCGACTGTGGCCCGTCACTGGGCCACCCACCAGCGCCGCAGTCCCACGCCCTGACCCGCACCCCGCTGCGACCGCCCCTCCCTGCGACGAAAAGGCACCACGTGGATAACGCGTAATCGGCTGTGGCCTCGTTCGCCGACTGAGCGCCGGGATGTTCGCGACCGTCGGCGCCGCTTCACCGGCGCCGCGTGCCGAGATGATCGTGAGAACCGGCACCACTTGTGGATCTTGACCGTCGGCGGTGCCACCGGAGCTCGTTCACCCTCCGCGCAAGCAACTGTGACGTGAGCCGGGTGGCGGTGCGTTGATCTAGCTGTTGAGAGCGATCCAATATCCCTATATCGGCAGGTCAATGGCTATGGCTATCCGCCCCGCGGGGAGCAGGTTTGGGAGGTATCCGGCCATCGAGGTCGCCCTGCACCTCGATCACGTTCGCGCAGGTCAACCCTGGAGTCCGACTGCCCTTGGGTCCGCGTCTCGCGACCTGAACCCGGGGCGCCAACCTGCCCCCTCGGCGCAGCTCACAGGATCCGAGCCTTCGGCCGACCTGCGAACCGCGACCAAGCGGAGGCCCTGGAGGATCTGCTGGCGCGGCGGGACGGCGGCCATCGTCACCGACGGGCTCAACGCGAGATCCTGCGGTCCATCCGGCTTTAACGGCTACGGCCACGGATGACCGCCTCCCGCCCTCGAAACAATCAGCACGTTGTGGACGCCACGCGTGCCTCTCGCTTCGCGGCGAGCAGCATGAACCCAAGGAGCGTGTGAAAGTTGTTCGCGCAGTCCTGCAGCTGGCTCTCGGGGGTGTCGGCGTAGAACATCGAGGCGTGCTGATCACCGGCCTGCGCACTCAGATGCGGAAGCATCCTGATGTACTCGGCCCGGCTCAGCCTGAACTCGTCGCGAGCGCGATTCAGGAACTCCACGTCAACGCGAGCATTACTGATCGCGCGGGCGCTGGCCAGGCGAGCCTCGATGTACGGAACGACGACATCGGCATTCACTGGCATCGTCGATGGTCCAGCGCCTCTGCGGACCGCGCCGAAGACGGTGGCGGGCTCGAAGACATCGCGCACGGCCCGCTGCAGGCCAGCCCGGTCGACGATCCGCCGATTCCTGGCTACTTCGGTCAGAGCCAGGTGAAGCCTGCGCCTGGCAGCCGGCGTGGCATCCGGATGGTCGAACTGCCTCATCATCGCGGTGGCGTCGCGGGTGGCCGTCTGGCGGCTCACCGAGTAGTCACCGAGCCAGGACTTCAAGGTGCGGGAAATCTGCCGAGTCGGCACCCAATTGTCGCCATGGTAGAGCCAGAGCCAGATCGGGATCCTGGCCAGGGACTTGATGTGCGTCGCGCCGTCGCGCCTCTTGTCGAGCAAGGCAAGAAAGAGGTCTCGCTGCTGCGGTGTGTAAAGGGCCGGCAAGGAACCCCGGCCGTGGCCCAGAGGTCGCTTCTCAGGATGGTCGAGCAGCCCGCGACTTATCCAGTCGGTCACCAGGCGCGCCCCCACGTCGTGGCCCCGGAGAGAAGCACCCGAGAGCAACTCGTCGATGGTGCACTGGTCCTGCGCCTCCACACTTAGAGATTACATCGAATTCGCGGCAGAGCAGTTAGCGACCGGCGCCGCCTCTCAACCATCCTCAGCGGAGAGAGCAGCAAGTTCTCGACCCACCACAGGAGGATCATCATGATCAACAGTTTGGTATCCGTCCCTGAAACAGGTAAGATCATCCGCTACGCCCTGGGCAGTAACGCCCGGACCGCCCGCCTGACGGTCCTGATGCTGATCGCGGTGATCAGCTGGCACCTGCTTCTGTAACCGCGTCGCCGCCCAGGTTGGCGGTAGATCCAGCGACCACCGACCCAGCCGTCAACCCCGGCCGACCGTCACCTCCGAGGCGATGGTCGGCTGCGGCGGCATTCGGCGTATCTACTGCACCCAGGGTGTTCGCGGCAGCACCATGAGCCCCGTTGAACCAGCTGGAACGATCCAGGGACCTTCCGGTTCGTGGGCCAATTCACCCGGTGGGGGACCGAGGATCGCCAACACAGGCTGAGGCGCTGCGCGGGGCTACCGTTCCCCACCCGGCGTTGGCCATCCATGCAAGCATCCGCTGCCGGCCACATCGTCGCGGAACTTCGCCGCGGGGCAGGCGGTTGCGCTACTGCCGGTACAACCCACCGTCGCTGCCGGGATAAAGATCGACACCGCGAAGATCAGCAGGCCGGGAGGTTGAGGCCCCCTCGATCCGGGCGGCGGATGAAGATTTCGGAGATGAAGACGTTGCGTGCGCCATGGCGTACGCCGTACCAGAGGGAAGAGGTGTGCAGGCCCGGGTTGGCGTCGTCGATGGTGGAGTTGTCCTGGCCGTTGGTCATGCGGTCGCCCTGGGTCTGGCAGGTTGCGGTCACGGTGCTGCCGCTGGGCATCTCGGTGCCTTCGACCTTGCAGTTGTTCAGCCGGCAGACCGGTCGTGTCGCGGTGGACAGGTACGCGGGCACGTCGTCTTCGCGCATGTCCGTTGCGCCGTTGGTCACCCGATTGTCGACCACGATGGCGTGGGCCGGCGGTGGTGGCGGCGGCGGTGTAGTAGAGGTCTGCGGCGTGTCGCCAGGTGGCGTGCTGCTGCTGGGGGCACGCCTGGTCGAGGTCGGTTGGGGCAGAGTCATCGACCAGTTGACCTTGTTGGACTCGACGCCGTCGACGAACACCCAGTGACCGCCGGGATCGCCCGATTTGCAGCCGTCCGCTCGGGCCGCAGTGCCCGCCGAGTCCACCGTCAACGTAAACTCGTGAAACACGTCAGAGGAGTCGGTCGCGTCCAGGCACTGTACGGTCGCCTGCCAGCCGGGCGGAAAGCCCGCCAGGGCGACGGCATAGAAGTACGCCCCCGTGGTCACGGCGCCGCGGGACAAGGTGACCTTGGCGTCGGCGAGCGGGTCCACCGGCTCGGTCATCGCGTCAGTGCACGCGGGAACCTCGATCTGATCCCAGACGAGGTCCGCCCAGACGTACCCGGTCTTGCCTGGATGCGGGCTACCGGTAGGCGCCTCGGCCAGCCAGAACCAGCGCCGTGAGGGTCCGTCGCCGGGGCCGCCCTGCGTCCAGCATTTCATCAGGACCTTGGCGCCTTGGTCGACGATGTCGATGATGCCGAAACCAGTGGTCTGGCCCGCTGCCGTGCCGGCCGGCCGATCTCGCAGTTTGACGGTGTCGGTGGAGCCGGTGGACTTGAGATAGCTGACGCCGGTCTTCGCCTGTTTGCCGTCCGCGTCGAGTAACCAGCGTTCGTTGACGGCAACCGCCGCCGGGGTTGTTGTCCCGGTCTGTGGATCGGCGAACGATCGGCCGTGGAACATGACACCAGCCGCCACCAGCCCGGTCGCCACGACCGCGCCGAGAATCACTTTGCGCACGTTGCTCATCTCCGCTTCGGTCGATGCTGATCAGCTTTTGCAGGCCGTTCGCGCCACGGGGCCGTGCTGGGGCCCCTCGGCGAAATAGACCTCGGCGCGGACGCAGGTGTCGCCGACCGAGATCATGTTGGAGAAGCCTTCCGTTCCGCCCTGCAGTGGCAGCACGTACCTGACTTGCGCATCGTCGGCGGGCCGGTACATGACGAGCACCACCTGCCGCCCCGCCAGGCTGGGTGCCACGCCTTGATCCAGGTAGACCTTCGCCCACATCGTGCCGCAGCCAGGGGATGCCCGCAGTTCCACGTGGCCGACCTTCTGTCCGCCCAGATCACGCAGCGCTGGACCGTCCGCACCGACGGGCGTCCGGACCGCCGCGTCCACGCATTTGGCCAACGCCGGGTCCTGACCGTCATAGGGCGAGGTGAAGGAGGGATCCGATCTCACCGCCAGTACGAACGCGACGACGGTCGCCGCGGCCAGGGCCGTCGTGGCGGTCAGACCGAGGTAGCTCCACAGCGGCGCGTCCACGGAGAAGGAGCCGGACCGGATAGGCACGTTGGCCGTCACTGCCGCCGTCCGCCGATGGGCCGCGAACAGCCACATCACCGCCCCGGTCCACAGGGCCACGCCGGCGCAGAACAGCGTGACCAGCAACCATCCGGGAACGGTCAGATCGCCGGTGAACTCAGCGGCGATACCGATCGCCGCCGCCGCAACAAACCCCGAGGCGACTTCATAAATTTCGACGCGCGGCGCGAACGGGTTGAAGGCGTGCCGCGGCATCGAGCCTCCCTAAAAGATCAAGAGGAACGGCGCACCGGCCACCCCAAGGGGAGACAAGTGTGCGTCAATGTGTGCCGAGCTGCACAACCAATATCACCCTTTCGTGGAACCGTGAACTGGCCTGGCCTTTATGCCCTGGCCAGGACCGAAGACGTCGCAAGATCAATTCGACGGTGAAAGCCCGGCGATGGTGGTACGCGAACGGCGCCCCGGCGTTGACCAGGTACCGCACGACGACACGTGGCCCGCGACTGGCTGAGCGTCCAACCCGGCCCGGGCGCAGTGTGGCTACGCACCGGAGCCGCCGGTATCGCCCCGGTCTACCTCGTCGAACACGACGTGGTGTTGCGCGGCTCCTGGGATGTCACCTACCTGCGCCCGTATCTGGCGGGGGCGCCGCTGTTGCAGTCGGTGCGGGCAGGCGCACGGCGGTGCCCGTCGCAGCGTGGGTATGGCCACCGCCGGCCCAATAGCCGGTGATCAGCCACAGCTCGTAGTGGATCAGCCATTCGCTCGTCCAGGGCACGATGGTGGAGGCCAGCAGCATGTGGTGGTGCCACTCGCCGGGGTAGTACAGGCACAGTTCGTCGCCTGGGTAGACGTGCGGTAGTGCGTCCGCGCCCGGGTGCAATTCGAGTGGTGGGTCGGTGACGGTAACCCGAGGGCGCCGGCCGTGCCGGTAGGTCAGGCGGACGGTATAGATCTGGCTGGCCGGTGACGGCCGGAGCCGGATGACGCAGTCCAGTTCGCCGTGGCGGACGGCACCCTCGGCGTCCGGCAGCAATGCGGTGATCGCGACGAGCTGCCGGGTGAGGTTAACCGCGCGGGTGGGGATGCTGGCCATAGAAGGTGTGCGGGCGGACGCGGGGCCCGGTTCCCGTGGTCGTGAGCAGGCCGCCGACGCCCATGCGATGTGCGCCGGTCACGGTCTGGCGGCGGCGGCGCTCGCCGTAGACCTGGACGGAGCGCTCGATCGCCTCGGGGGTGAAGCTTTCCGACAGCCGTGTGGCGAGCACCTTGAGCCCTTTTCCCTGCAGCCGGGCGAGGTCGTCTAGGAGGGCGCTGAGATCGTTGTGCCAGTGGACGAAGGCGGCACGTCGCTCGGGATACTCGTTCCACTTGTCGGCGAAGTTCTCCTCCTCGTGTGCGGGGTTGGGCACCCACAGTTTGCCGTCGCGGTTCTCGACGAAGTCACCCATCCGGCTGAGAACCTCGCGGGCACCGATGTACAGGTCGCGTTGCCCGGTGTAGGCGCGGGCGGCCAACGTGGTGACGAGGATCGAGGGGGGCCGGTTGTCCGGGTCGTCGACGAAGTACAGCATGCAGTGCCACTTGAGGATCTGCACCAGCCGTTGCAAGGTGCTGCGGGTGTCCCAGTCCGGCACATCCGCGACGTTCGGGTGCCGTTTGGCTTCGACCAAGTGGCGGTCGAGCTGCGAGCGGGTCTGGAACCAGGTCGCGTAGCCGATCGGGTTGCTGTGCTGCCACTCGTGCAGTTGCTTGTCGGTGAGCAGGATGCCGGTCGGTGGCTTCTCCAGGTCGGGGATGGTGGGCAGCACGTCGAGGTGGAAGCCGTCGTCGGGGTAGCCGAGGGTCCAGCAGCGCCGGGTGGCCTTGCAGCTGGCCGGCCCGTCGTCGTGACCTTGCTGCTGCTTCCAGCGCATGAAGGCGCGCAACATGCGGCCGACCCGCTCCTTCAGCTCGGCCTGGGTGGTGCTCTCCTTGGTGATCGGCAACCGGCACACGAGGTCGATGTCGTACTCCCCGGTGGGGGTGTTGGGCCGGATGACGGTGCCGAGCCGGAAAGAGCCCTGCGGGTAGATGCGCCAGCCGGGGCTGCCGTTCTCGGCGAGCCAGGAGCCGACCTCCTAGTACTTGTCGACGGCGAGCTGGTGCAGGTGCGGGGAGACGTCGAGGGTCTCGACGGCACCGTCGAGCAGCATCGAAAGCATTTCTTCCATGGTGTCCACGGGTCAGTCCTTCCGGGCCGGGTAGTGCGGGACGTACGCCGGCGCGGTGTGGTCGGCGAAGCAGCGGGTGAAGCTAGGTGCGGCGGCCCGACTCTCGTGCCCGGCCAGACCGATCAGGGCGTCCGCGTCGACCTTGTCCAGGGCGAGCGCGCCGGTCGGCACGGTGGGGTTGAGCCGCAGAACCCGGTCCTTACCCAGAAAATGGCGGACCTGTTTGTTGGCGCTCTCGCTCTGGGCACGCATGAGGACCTCGACCGCGTCACGCGCCCACGGAAGCAGGCCGCCGCGGTCGAGGCGGCGGCTGCGATGACGCCGGTCGGTCGTGGTGCCGAGGCTGAAGATCCGGATCTGGTCGAGCGGCACGCCGAGCGGACCGACGGCCTCGGTCAGCGCGACCATCGCCGGATTGTTCGCCCAGATGCCGCCGTCGATCAGCCGCGCACCGCCGAGCGGCATCCCGGGCAGATAGGTCGGTGCGGCGGCGGTGGCCATCGCGACGTCGACCGCTCGTTCGCGCCAGTCCCGCTTCAGCGTCTCCAGATGCGGCGTCCGGAACAGGTAGACGTCGTCCGCGCCGATGTTGTACGAGGTGATCAGGAGCCGCTTGGTGCTCTGGCCGAACATGCGCTGACCGAGCACCTCGGTCAGCGCGGCCCGCAGCGGCTCCGCCGCATACTTGGCGCGCAGCACCTGCCGCATGCTGCGCAACCGGCTGCGGTCGCGGAAGATCCGCGGACCGTGGTCGGTGTAGAAACGCAGGATGTCCCGAGGCGTCAGACCGAGCCCGAGACCCAGCGCGATGATCCCACCGGTCGATGTCCCCGCGATCAGGTCGAAGTGATCGGCGATCCGGACGTCGAGGTCCTCCTCAAGCCCGGCGAGCACCGCCGCGGAGAACATCCCTCGCAGCCCTCCGCCGTCCAACGACAGGATCTGGAACCGCCGCCCGGCCACCGGTTCGGGCTCACCACTCGCCACGTCTACGTCCTCCACGTCAGGCCGGCACCGATGTCGACCTTGCCCACTCACCATACTTGACCCCCCAGGCGTTCCATAAACCAGATAGGTATACGGAACGGTTTCGTAGGTCTGTCGCGTGCATGGAACGCTAGGATCCGGGGCAATGGACATCTGGTTCGGCGACGACGACACCGCCGAGTTGTGCAGCCGTACCACGAGCCTGACCGCTCGTTGGGGATTGAGGGGCGGCATGGCGGTCGGCCGCAGGCTCCTTCAGATCGAGGCGGCTCCAACCATGACGGCACTGCAGACCCTGCCCGGCGACCTGCGTCGCGACGCCACCGACGGCACCTGGATGATCAACGCGAGCGACGTGGCGATCATCAAGTTCGAGCTCGACGACGGCGCGGCGAACGGGACTCACGCCGTCCGTGTGCTCTCCGTCAGCGACCAACCAGCGGAAAGGAAACGCCGATGACAGGCACAAACAGCCCCCGGCGGTTCCGCCCCGACTACGCGATCCCGCCCGGCGAGACACTGGTGGAAGTCCTCACCGACCGCGGCATGAGCCAAGCCGACCTGGCCCGCCGGACCGGCTTGTCCACGAAACACATCAACCAAGTTGTCCTCGGCACGGCGACGTTAAGCGCCGAGACGGCCCTGCGATTCGAGCATGTGACCGGCGTGCCAGCGCAAGTATGGACGACCTTGGAGTCGACGTACCAGGTCGCACAGACACGTCAGGGCGAGTCCGTCCGCCTGGCGGCGCAGGTCGACTGGCTGCAACAACTGCCGATCGCCGAACTCGTCCGCCGAGGCTTCATCCGCAAAGACGTCCCGCCCGTCGAACGGCTGCGTGACGCACTCGCATTCTTCAAGGTCGCCTCGCCGGACGCGTGGGATCAGGTATGGGCCACCCCGACCGCCTACCGGCAATCACAGGTGTTCGACGTCGACTATGGCGCTTTGGCGGCTTGGCTGCGTATCGGCGAGATCCGTTCCGAAGAGGCCGACCTGCCGCCGTTCGACCGAATCGCCTTCAAAGACGCGATACCTCACATTCGAGACCTCACTACGGTAAACGACCCGAAGCAATGGCACCCGGAACTCGAGGCGCTTTGCGCCGCTGCCGGCGTCGCGCTTGTCATCGAACCGGAGATCGTCGGCGCGCGCATCAACGGTGCCGTCCGCTGGCTTCCTAGCGAGCGACCCCTCATTCAACTGAGCGTGCGCAACCGGTGGGCCGACATCTTCTGGTTCACCTTCTTTCATGAGGCGGCGCACGTCCTGCTGCACGACCGCAGACGGTTCACCATCGTCGACGGCATCGACCGCGCCGACTCCGACAACGTCATGGAGCAGGAGGCAGACGACTTCGCCGGCCGCGTCCTGCTCCCACGGGCCTTCGATAGCCAGCTAGCGAAAGTCCGGTCACAGGCCCAAGCCGTCGCCCTTGCCCGAGAAGCCGGCGTCCACCCAGGAATCGTCGTCGGCCGACTCCAGCACGACGGAACCATCCCGTACAGTCACTTCAACCGCCTCCGCACCCGACTCGCCTTCACCGGCGAGTGAGGGCCGGGCACCATGGCCGTCGACCACTCCATTGAACAGATCGCCGAAGGACTCGGCATGGACGCTATCGTCGGTCGATCTGGTCCGACCGTTGGTGAAAAGGTTCCAGAATGGCGGAAGCTGACGGATCGAAGCCGCGTCGCGAGGGCCGCGCCCTGCCTGGGACGCACGTACAGCGGCAAGCCGATCGCATGGCTGGCTATCGGTGAACCCGTTGCCGGCACCCTATACGGCGGCACAGGCCCATCGCCTACATGCATCTGCTGACCGTCGAACAGGCCACCGATCTGTGATCTGGACTGGCCATGCCCACAAGTGCGGCGCCGAACCAGGGCCGCCGATGCGACGGAGCGTCCAAGCACCGGGTCTGGCCCACTCTTGGGGAGACGAGGTCGCCTCGCTACCGAACCTTACTGTCCATTGTGTAGCTCTCAGGTTCGTGGATCTTGATCTGACGGTGCTTCTGCCCCATCTGAGTGGGTATTTGAGATGTTGATCAGGGCCAGATGAAGGTGCGGTGGCGTTGACGGCGGGCGGGGTGTCCGCGGGTGATCCGGCGCAGCATGCCGTTGATCGCCGCCCAGCGGATGACCGCTTCGGAGACTTCGGCCGCGATCATCTGCCGCGATCGGCGCGCTACCCAGCGTAACTGCGAGGCGAGCGGCCGACCCACGGACCGAATCATTTCTGGAGCTGCCATTTGGTAATGTCCAAACGACCCGACAAGATCAAGTAAGTCACTACTGCCATCGAAAAGATTGCCCATATCGCGGTTGCAATCTTCGCATACGTCTCCAGGTGCTCCGCTAGTCGCAGAACGGCGCCTCGGTCCATTCGACCAGAGGGGTTATCGCGTAGGCCGGACTGCGGCTTACCGTTGGCATCAATCGCTTCGACAGCGAGCGCTGCGGACCGGTAGTAGGACGTCCGACGTGGACCCACGATGACTGCTATTGCCTTGCGCTGCACCCCTTCAATTGCTGACGACATCGTTACCGACATTGAATCTACGTTTGATAGCCACGATCTCAAGGCCAACGACGTCGCCAGCAGGATAGAGGCAACGGGATGGAATGGTGACGATGCGTCGACACGACGGGCTAGGCGCGAAAGTAATTCGGCATTTCTATCCAGCGCCTTCCGGTCAGGTAGATGATCGTCCCGGATACCCGCATACGAATTGTCCTGACTCCGTAGGCTGAACGGCGAGTATCCACTGAGGTGCGCCACCGCCTTCGGCTTGATCATCAAGAAGTCTATGTATCGGAGCAGGGAGTATCTCAAAACGAATATTAAAAGGAAGTCGGCAATCACCAGTGCATCTCCGAGCGAAAACCCGCCTGGGTCACTGGCACGATCTCCTCCTGCCCATACACCGGTATAAAATGAGATCGGACCGATGACGACAGCAAGATTGACCGCGATGCGCATGTGCAAGTAGCTGTACACCTCGCGGGCTGCGCCCAAGCGCTGCCGATAGGAGACATCGCTTCCCCAAATCTCTAGCCTAGGCAGAGCGCCCATCAGTAACCGTCGCGGCCACAAGGCGTATCTAACACATTCGAAGAGCATGCCGACGCCGACGCCACCTCCAGCGATGATTACGAGGTAGCTGACAGATGCTGGCCGGTCGAGTAGCTGTCTGACCAGCACGTACGGAATTACAGCACCGAGCGCCGCGCCGATGCCCCCTATTGCGGCGGTCGCGACGGCGCAGACGAATACGAGTGGGTGAAGTATAAATCTCTTTAGCGAATGACGCCGTGAGATCCGCCAGATGGCCCGAGTTACTGACCACCATCGCAGAATCGAATGATGGAGCGTTCGAGCGTTGGCGTGGTAGGGCGGCGGCAAACGGTCGAGAAGCTCGGTGATCCAGTAGGTTGTAGAAATAGGGATGATCAGGCCCGAGAAAACGGCCAGAGCTGAAGCCGGGAACGAAAGAAGTAGCCACGCGAACTCAAGGGGAGCCATCTTCCAGATCTAGCATCGGAGTTGGAGCTGCGCCAGACACCCGCCAACTTGCGACTGCGCTCTACTTATCCTCCTCGTCGGTCACGTAAGCTGCCCAGGACCCACTGATTTGGCCGCGATCCGGGCGCGATCTTAGGTTCACCGATTACTCATCGTGAGTGGCGAACGTCGGCCGCGGGCCGCCGCCGAGCACACGGTGACAGGAACGCGAGCACGCCGATGTCAAGGGTCAGTCAGCGGCGGCCGACAGGTCGGTGAGTCAGGCTGCGATCCGGCCCAAGCCGCGGTCGGGGCCGGCGTGCGGCCGGCCTACTTCTTGACATACGGGCGCCACGCCGGCACCGGTTGCTGGCCAATCTCGTTGCTCCGTGGTTGCTCGCAACTTCGGCAATGGGGCCCTCGTCACGCAGTAGAGGTTTGAGGGATGCTCGAAGGAACGACTTGGCCAGCAGCGTGCTCACGAGGTTCGCAGCCCTCCGACCAGCGTAAACATCGACGCGCCAGGGACGGGGCTCTAGTCATCGTCTCTGTGCAGGTACCCTGATCGTCGCGGGCTGCTAGCTCAATGGCAGAGCTGAGGACTTTTAATCCTTAGGTTCCGGGTTCGAATCCCGGGCGGCCCACCTTTGACCTGGGGTTATGTCACTGAGTAACCGAAGCATTGCGCCGTCTTTGCCCTGGTTTGGGTGGGCAGGGGAGCAGTCAGCGAGCAACCACGACGGTCTGCATCACTGCAGCTCAGATGCCTTCCGCCGGCTCGTGGCCGGTGTCGACCAGTGACAGGGCCCTGGTTGGTTGGCTTGAGCATGGTGGAGAGTGTCGGCTTTCTACGTCTTTTCGTGAGCGATCTGTAGGCGTCCTTGGGGGTGCAGACCACCACTGGGACTATGCCGAGGGTGAGCGACCGTCCCGAATGCCTACGGGCGCTTGAGTGACCAGTCGGCGTCGCCGTCCTTCACCGTTGCGTCGTTGTACTGGCCGGTGTTGCTGTTGGGCCAGACGCCGTTGGGGAAGCTCGTCGGGTCCACGGCGTCTCCGTGGAGCGCGATCATGGCGTTGGCCTGGGCGGCAAGGAAGGCGGCGAGGGTGGATACGGCCGCCACGATGATGGCGGTGTTGACGCCGGCTTCCTCCAGGAACAGTGCGATGCCGGGGGCGGTGAAGATTCCCGAGCCCATTCCCGCGATCGATACCGCCAGGGCCGCGATCAGCTTGGCGAGAACGCCGGCGAGAACGATGTAGAACGCCAGCCCTGCACCGGCGCAGATCAGTAGGTTGCCTGAGGTGGTGCCGGCGATTGAGCCGACCCGGCCGGCGGCTGCGGACTGTGCGGCCGCCGCGGCGAGGTAGCTGTCGCGGGCTCTGCCGGACCAGTCCGACTCGTCAACGACGAGGTTCTGTGTTGTGAGGTCGGTGGAAATCCCGTTCAGCTTGCCCTTGATGTCTAGCCAGCGCCACGCGTCAACGAACATGAAGATGGGCGCGACGGCGCCTTTCAGGAGGTCGAGGAACCAGTCAAGGATGGCTTCGCCGACCTTGACGGTCTCCTCGGCGATCCACTTGAATGCCTGCGCCACGGGTGGTGGGACGTACCAGTGGGACGTGGCGCTGTTGGCGGTCGGGATGACCTGGGCGAGTTGACCCTCGAAGGTCTTGAGGCCTGCCTCGATCTCGCGGATGACGGCCTCGTACTGAGCCTGGCTGAACATCGATCGTCCCCGTTAGTAGATGTTGCGGATGCGATGCTCGGACGCCTTGTCCTCGGCGTCGTAGGTGTCGGCGACGCTGCGCAGCGTGCCGGCGATCTCGGTCATGGCTGCCGCACCTTCCTGGCAGCGTGCCGAGACCGTGTCGATCACGTCGTTGTACGGGCCGACCATGAGCTGGAAGAGCCCTGCTTCCAGGCGGCCGAACTCCATGTCGGCGGCCTTGGTGCCCTGCTCGCCGAGCTTGCTGCCCTGTTCGTCCCACTTGTCTGCTTCGCGGCGCAGGGCGTTGGTCGCGACGGTGACCTGTTCTCTGCCCGGGGGTTGCGTCATCTGGTGCCGCCTTGAAGAGGGGAGCGTGTCAGGGAGGTGAGCGTCGCGAGGGCATCACCGATGAGGTCGTCGGGCCCGGTGCCGATCATCGACGCCGGACGTTTCGCGATCGCTTGCTGCAGTGCCGTAGCCAGGGCCGTGTTGAGGGCGACGCCGTCCTGCTCCCGGGCCCAGTCCGCATCGATGGTGCAGGCGGTGAGGCCGACCGACGAGAGCTGAACCGCGACGTGTCGACCGTCGTCTCGGCCCTCGACCGCCGCGGGCGGTTTCACCGGTGGGGTCTGGGCGTCGTGGAGTCGCCCCAGGATTTTTTCGGCAAGTTCACTGCTGTCGCGAACCTGACCGGCCGGCAGCTGCGGCAAGGGCCGGCTCGCGAAAGGTTCTTCGTCGTCGGGGTTGACCTCAAGGTCCGTCCGGCGCCGCCACCAGCCGCCATCGTCCATTGCGGTGGTCCAGGTCCGCATGCAACGCCGCACCGCGTCGGAGTTCGCGTCGAGAACCGCACTCGCCAGCCGCTGGGGTGCCAGCCGCTGCCGCCATCCCTGCCGGACGCGGATCTGCGTGGGAAGCCCGTCACGGCCGAGAACGACGAGCACCCAGCCTGTCGCGTCGCGGCCTTCGACGTGTGCCGGTATCGCCCCTGCAAGATCGCGTGCGAGCTGCGCCAGTTCCGCTGTACGTCGCTGGAGCTGACTCCGGTGCTGGTTCTGGTCCTGCACCGTGCTCAGCGCTCCGAACCGCGTCGCGACTGAAGAACCGCGCGCCCGATCATCCCGATCGTGACCGCAGTGAGCACCAGCAGAATCGCGAAACCGGCTGCCGTACCACCGGCGACCATCAAGGAGAGCGCCATCAGCCCGACGATCCCCACCGCGATGAACACCACCACCGCAGCAACGTTGCGAACCGCAGCGCCCGCACCCCGCCACGCGACAACAGCTCCACCGGACGCCACGACGGCAATCACAGCTGTCACGACTGCCGTACCCGGCCATCCGAACGGCGAGGCATCGGCGACCTCATCGAAGCCCGCACTCGCGAAAGCCACCACGACCAGCTCGACCACCGTGATAACCCACAGCAGGAGCAGCGCGAACCCACTGGTCCGTGACCTGCCCGACGCCAGCTTCACCACATCAATACCCTCCGGCTACTGAAGGTCACCAGGGTGTCCCAGTCGAGCCGGCCGCGCAACGTGCGTGTCGCGTTTCAGATCTACGGCGCTCGATGGCGACATCGCTGGCGCAGCCCTGCGTACGGCGCGAGCGGTCCGCAAGCTCGTGCAGAATCTCGTCGCGGCATGCGGTCATGAGGCACCGCTGACGCTTTCCAGGTCTGCGGCAATGTGTACGGACCTGTCCTTCAGCACCGATGACTGGCCCCCTTGGGTGGCTGCCCGGACTCCGTCGGACAGGCACGGCCGGTTGCGAATGAGACGGAAGCTGAGCCGGGTGCGGACGCTGGGTTGCACGGGATTCGCTCGCCCGCCGGCCCTTAGCGTTCCGGCGCGGCTGCAATGACGCCAAGCACGCGAACGTGAACAAGGAGTGACCTTCCCGGTAGCTCGGGCGTCGCTGCCGAAAGGGAGCGTGGAGAAGCGCCTGGTGCCGGTGAATGGCCTGCTTGGTGAGTCTCGATCAGGAGGAGTGGGCGAGGCCCGGCTTTCTGGCGTTGTCGACAGACCTGTGCCCGGACGCGGACCACGGGAGCCTGTGACGTAACGGCCACCACCGTTTATTGCCTTAATAGCCAGTTCTGCGTCGTCTTGTGTGTTTCTGCGGCCATTCCGAGTGATGCCGTGGCAACGTCCTCCCCCTACCAAGGGAGCGGCATGCGAACGATCTTCAAGGCCGGGGCCGTCGTCGTGGCAGTCGTACTGACCGGCGCCGGTGTCGCATCGGCGAGCGTGCCGGACGCAGGTGGCGTGATCAGAGCCTGCTACGACAAGTCGAGCGGCAACGTGCGGATCATCGACACCGCCAAGACCGCGAGCTGCAAAAGCGCCGAGAAAAGCCTCAGCTGGAACCAGTCCGGGAAACCCGGGCCACGCGGGGCGCAAGGCAACCCCGGAGCGCCGGGGGAGCAAGGCCCGACCGGACCGCAAGGAGCGACCGGCGCTGACGGATCGCAAGGGCCGCGCGGCCAATCCGCCAAGGAGGAACGCAACGGCCACTGCATCCTGCGCCTGCCACCCGGGTCGCCTGCCGGTGACTACAAGGTCCGCTGCCTGTACGACACCCCGTTCCCCGCGACCGGGGCCTGCACTCCCACCGACAACATCGCCTCCCCGGCGTACCTCGGCGAATTCGCCGACGGGGACGGGACCGCGATGTGGCCCGTCAGGGACTTCGCGTGGCAGGTCGAGCACTCCTATGGCGGCTCGTGCATTGGTGACCCGGCCGCCATCACCATCCAGGTCAAGACATTCATCGCGATCCCGGACGGGGCCGGCGAATACACGGCCGGGTTCAACTACGTGTCGTACGCCTGGAACTAGTCCGCGGATGTCGTGGCGGTCCCGCCGGTTGGACCCGGCCCTTCGCCGTGCCCCGGTTGTTGGCCGTTGACCCGACCGCGATCAACGTGTGCACGGCCGCTTGCACGATGTCCGGCACCCCGCCGCTCTGCTGACCCTTGGCATCCAGGAGCGAGCCGCCCTGGACGTGACGGGATGGGCCCCGACCGGGACGGACGCGCGCTACGAGCACATGTCATATCTGGTGCGAGCCGGCATCGCCGAGCGGGTCGGTGGCCTCACGTGGAAGCCGGCAAACACCTGTGACCGCCTCGGACGAGGCTGACAGGCCACCGTCCGGGGTCAGCTGGCGGCCTGGAGCCCTCAGAATGCCGTCGGCACCCGACCCGCGTGCTGCATCGGCCTATCTCGGCCGCGGCGCGCCTCGTGCGTCCGTCCGCTGTTCGGGGCCCGCCTGGTTCTTGTCCTCAGCCGGCGCGTCGCTGTGCGCGGGGGACCAGGGCTACTGCGGCGTCGGCTTTGGCGCGTTCGGTCTGGAGTTCGAGGATGACCGAGGTGTAGGTGTCGGAGGTGATGGATATGGAGGAGTGGCCGAGGGTTTCCTGGATGTCTTTCATGTCGGCGCCGGAGGCTTTGAGGTAGGTCGCGGCGCAGTGCCGCAGGTCGTGCAGGCGGATGGGTGGCAGGCCGGATCCGGTGATGAGTTGTTCGAAGCGGTTGCTGACGGTGTCGGGGTGCCAGGCGGTGCCGTCGGGTTGGACGAACACCAGGCCGGTGTGCGGCCATGTGGCGCCGTTGACCAGTTGCCAGCGGGCCCGTCGGGCATAGTGGCTGCGCAGCAGGTTGATGGTGGCGGTGTCGAGGGTGATGTTGCGGTCGCCGGCGTCGCTTTTGACCTTCTTGGTGATCGGCCGGTATCCGTCGGTGGTGATCTGTTGGGTGATGACCGCGATGCCGGTGTCGAGGTCGACGTCGGCGTCGCGGAGTCCGACGGCTTCACCGCGGCGTAGCCCGCGGTGCAGGATGAGCGCGAACATCGGATACAGGGCGATGTCGTGGTCCTCGGCATAGTCGAGGAACGCTCCGGCCTGGGCCGGGGTCCACACCATGACGGCGCTGGGCCGCCGCCCGGTGGCCTTCCAGGCCGCGACCGCGGCGGCGGTCCAGACCCGGGCCTTGGGGCGTTTGCCGGAGGGTAGTTCGACGTGCGCGGCGGGGTTGAACTCGATCAGCCGGTGGGTGCGGATGGCGTCGTTGAGGGCTTTGCGCAGGGTGGCCCGGATGCGGTGCATCGTCGCTGCGGACGTCGTCCGGGCGCTTTTCACGTGGGCTCGGATTGTGGGGTCGTCGCTGCTGCGGGCGATCTCGATCTCGGTGCTGCGGTCGGTGATGGCCTCGAACATCGCCTGCAGGTGTGAGACGTGGAGCTGATCGATCGGTATGTGCCCGAGGTGCGGTATCAGGTGCACGCGGATGTGGCTTTCGTAGCCGCGCAGCGTGGTCGCTTCGATCTTGCGGCCGCGGTGCCATTGCTGCAGGTAGTCCGCGATGGTCATACCGGCGGTTGCGGACACGCCGGCACGGACGCGTCGCGCGACCTGATCGCGTGAGGGCAGCGGCTGGCCGGCTTTGACCTTCTTGAGCACGACGGCGATCTCGAAGCGCTGACCGGCGTCGGTGCCGGGCAGGTTGAGCAGAGACCGGGCGTGGTCGAGTTCGGCCAGGGCGTCGTCGCGGTCGTCGAAGCCCCGGCGGCGCAGCTGCCAGCGGTCACCGCCGGGTTTGTGGGGCAGCTCGAGCTGGTAGGCCCATCGGCCGTGGTGGGCACTCCATGCCCCGCCGGGCCGGTGCAGCCGCGGACAGCGCGCGCCGAGTCTTGTGCCGTGGGCGTCTCGGCAGGAGCAGTGTTTGCTCAGGGTTCCTTGCGCCATGCGTGGACGACTCCTTACCTGTCAGGGCCGGGTGCGGGGCGTGGGCTGCCAGGGATTTCGTGTCGTCGATCAACGCGTGGATCCACCCCGTCGATCAAGTCGTCGGCGACCCCCCGCGCGGGTGGCTCTGCGGGCATATGCAGCGCGGCCAGGACGGCTGGTACAGGTATCCGGTAGCGGGTGCCGAACCGCAGGACCGGTACGGGGAACTTCCCGGTGCGGATGAGGTCGTAGGCCACCGACCGGGACAGGCCGAAGATCGACGCGGCGACCGGCACGGTCGTGACGGTGCCCAGTGCGCGGATGCGCTCCGGCGTCCATGCCGGGCCGCCGGACGGGGCATCGGTCTGCACCGGCGGACTCACGGCGGGTTGGGGGTGAAGTGGGCTGGTCATGGTGATCCCTTCAGAACAGCGGTGTGCAGAGGCGGAACAAGGGGAGCGGGTGTGGATTCACTGATCTCGTCCGGTCCGACAGGCACCGGCCGGAGGTAGCGGTCATGCCACCACCTCGCCGCCGCTGATCTCGGGTAGTCCGATGGCGAACACGAGGACGTCCTCGTGCGCGATCAGGTGCATCGGCGTGCCGGCCCGGCGGGCCTTACGGACCGCCTGGAGTTGGAAGAAGCTGGGCCGGGCGACCAGCTGGTCGTCGCGGACCGCGGCGAGCAGGGCCACGCAGCGGTCCACGGGGGTGAGACCGGCCCGCAGCCCGGCGCCGATGACCGCGGACGGCAGGTCGACGAGCTGGCCGTGTTTGCGCCACGGCCGGGCGGTCACCACGACCACCCCGCCGGGACGCAGCAGCGTCGCGCAGCCGGAAAGGATCTGCGCGAACCCGTCGGTGAGGCCGGTCAGGTCGCGGTAGGCGAGGTTGCCCTTGTCGGTGCCGTCGTTGTAGGTGTTGTCGGACTTGCGCACGCCGCCGTCGCCGGGCTCGACCAGGCCGTGCACCGTCGGCCCGTACGGCGGTGACGTCACGACCAGGGCGACCTGTCCGGTCAGGGCCGCGGGGACCAGCGACAGGATGCTCGTGGAGTCGCCGCGGATCACCGCGGCCCGCCCGGTCGCGCCCCGGGTGTGGGCGTGCTTGATGTTGGCGTCGGCGATGTCGGACCAACGGGACTCGTACTCGATGCCGAGCGCGTCGCGGCCGGCGTGCACGGCCTCGACCAGGGTGGTGCCGATCCCGCACATCGGGTCGAGCACCAGGTCGCCGGGCTGGGTGTAGTGGGCGATGGCGTGCGCAGCGATCGCCGGCAGCATCCGCGCGGGGTGCTTGACCGACTCGGCCACGTAGCGGCCCTTGCGCTGTACCGGCCCGGTCGACTGGGCAGTCGCCCAAACCGACAGGCCGTCCGGCCCGACGCTGCGGTGCCGCCCGCCCGAGGGCGGCTGGGCATCGGGAGCGTCGGGCGGGTTGGCCGGCTCCTGCGGGGAACGGTGTTCAACCACGGCTACCACCCGCCCTGCCGGCCGCGCGAGCCCGAGCGCGGCGCGGGGAACTCGGTCTGGCTGAAGACGAGCAGGTCGGCGTGCACGCGCAGGTGCGCGGCCTGCCACTGGCCAGTGGTGTCGGCCAGCGCGAGCAGCTCTTCGTCGGTGACGTGGTAGATGAACGCGTCGCCGTCGGTGTCGGCGGCGATCGCGACGATGTGCTGCAGGTAGCCCAGTCGGACGCCAGCGGCGGCCTGCACGACCGGCGTGAAGTCCTCCGGGACCGGCGGGGCGCCTGCCGGGACGGCGACGACGAGGATGAGGCAGCCGCCCGGGCGCAGCAGTTGCCGGCAGGCGGTCAGCAGCCACGCGAGCCGAACCCGGTTAGCGGCGTCGCCGGTCTGGTCGAGCGGCCAGCGGGCGACCACCAGACTGGTCACCCCGCGCAGGGAGCCGTCGGCCGGAAGATCGGCGTCCGGTGCTGCCGGCTGTAGAGCGGGGTCGGTGAGGTCGTCACCGAACCAGGCGCCCAACTCGGGCGGGTTCTCCTCGGCCTCGTCCTCGCCGTCATCGGTCCCTACGGGCATGGTGCTGTCGGTGGAGTGTGCCGGGCTTGCCGGGCCGATGATCAGGCTGGCGGCGTCGGTGAACCAGGCCGGGTGGTGCCGACGCCCGCCGGCCGTGCAGGCCTGGGTGAGGGCGTGGCCGTCGGTGAGGTCGACGACGACCTCGCCGGAGCGGCAGTACGCGGCGATCAGCCGGGTCGCGAGCCGGGCGCCGATGGAACGGCCGGCGTCGGCCTCGGTCCGGGCGGTACGCCAGACAGTGATCGGCACCGGCGGGTCACCGGCGACCAGGTCGGTCGGGGCCGCGTCGATCGCGGCCGGGTCGGTGGAGGCGGACGGGTCGGTGTGGTGCTGCGGCGTGTGCTCGCTCATGAAGTGGTGGCTCCGCGCCGCGCCGTGATGCGCTGACACCCTCAAACCGGGTTCTGTCGGCTCTGGCGAACACTGCCCGACCTGACGGCCGTCTGACACGGTTCTGACACCACGCCGGCTGCAGGAACGGCCCGAGGTGCGCCGGACAAACCGGTGGAGGCTGTCAGCCGTCCGTCAGACGCTGTGAGGTCGCGAACCGTTCTGGCTGTCAGACCCGGCGGCCGCTGTCAGATTCCCGGTGGTCGTTGGCCCCCCAACGACTGACACGGCGCCGCGAGCAGAAACCCCAGCTCCACATGGGTGTGCCAGAAGGTCAGGTACGTGCGGGCCTGTCGGACGCGTCGTTTCGCCGGTGGGTCGCCGCGGCCATCCGCGCTGACCTGGACTGTCGGAGCGGTGTCAGCCACTCGTGGCCCAATCGGCGCGATGCCCTACACGGCGGGCTCGATTCTTGAGGCCACGACCGCGCGGCGAAGCCCACCGTCGATAAAGGAGTTCGTTGCATGACCGCCACCGACTGGCCCGACTCGCCGCTGGACGCCGTCGCCGCGGCCTTTGCCGCTCTGACCACCGGGCCACAGCCGCTGCTGCTCGACCTGGATTCGTTACGTACGGGCACCGACCTGCCCGAGGGCAGGGTCCGTCTACCCGCGTTGCGGAGCTGGCTGCTGCAGCACCCGCGTTCCTTCGAGGCCCGCGACGCGGTATGGCGCGAGCTGATCCGTCGCGCCCGCCTCAGCGGCCCGGCCTGGGTCATCGCCGCCACCGCCCTGGCGTTGCCGGCACTGCGCCGCTACGCCGGGCAGCTGCGTCGCGGCTGGGGCGGCGACGCCCACGACCTGGACGCGGAGATCCTCACCGGCTTCCTGACCGCGCTGCGTGACCGGGTCGACCTGGCCCGGCCCGCGCCGTACGCGTCGCTGTGCCGGGCAGCCTGGCGCGCCGGCCACGAGCTGCATCAGCGCGACGGCGCCGAAGCCATCCCGCTACCGGAGGAGATCCTCGAGCACGTCACCGGACCACGGACACCGAAACGCCCGTGGGGACATCCCGACCTGCTGGTGCGCCGCGCCGTCGAACTCGGCATCGTCGACCCGGACGACGAGCAGCCCTACATCGACCTACGGCTCGGGCACCGCGCGATCGAACCGATCGCTGCCCGCCTCGGCCTGCAGGTCGACACCCTGCGCCGCCGCATCGAACGTATCGACGCCCGCATCGCCGAGGCCGTCAGCGACGGCATGCTCACCGAGGCCATCTCACCGCAGGTACGTCAGCAATGGCAACGGCGAGCCGAGCAACGCCACCGGATCCGCGCCGGCCGCGGCGCCGCACCGGCGAAGCCGCCGCAGCAGCTCGTCGCCTGAACCCATCTGCGTCACCCTCCGCGGGCCCGACACCCTTCGTCGGGCCCGCTGTGTATTGCGGCGATGGCATGACTTCGCGCAGCCACCGCCAGTGAGCGATCGCGACAGTTACCGCACGATGCTTGCTGGGGACAGCCTTTCGGATGCCGCACGCGATCTGCGGCAGACGATTGAACGCGATCAAGACCACCAACCGGAACCGTTGCACGGCGGTGCTCACCGTTGTCGGAGGATAGAAAACATGGACCCCTCCGACGGGCGCTGCCCACCTGAACTGGCGGGCACATCCCATCACTTGCGTCGCCAGCGTTGAGATCACGCTGGCGATAGCTGTCACGGGCGTGGGATGGGCAGCTGAGGTCTGGCCATGATGCCGAAGAAGAACAGCGCTCGGTCCGGCAGAGCCTACATCGACGCTCCCAACGAGCGAGTGCATAACTCCAGTTCCCACCTCCCGGTTACACCTGAACGGTGGTCACCTGCCGAGGAGGCTATTTGCGCTGCTCACGGGTGTTTAGCTTGCCCGAGTGACACTCGTGAATCTGAGCCCTGCTCACATACACCTACTCAAAGCCAGCATCACCCTCGCCAGGCACGCCCACGGTTTCATCGACGAGCAGCGACGCCTCCTCAGTGGCGCTCACAAAGCGCTGTGCAACGCGCTGCGCGGCGAGCATGAACACTTCGGCCACCTACGAGCAGCATCGCGCGACGTCAGCGGCGATGTCACTGCAGACATGACCGTTGAACAACTCGCCGACGCCTGGATCGACGAAATACTCCTCGAGAACCGGGTCAAGCAACAGACCGTTGGCCACTACGCCGACAACCTGCGCTACCTGATCCCGCCCGCCGTCGGGGACATGCCCCTCCAGGACGCCACCGTCGGTGTGCTCGACCGCTACCTCAGAGGGCGGTAAGGGAGATTAGGTCCCTTTCTGGATGAGGGCGAAGATTCCGGGCTGGTTCTCGGTGAGGATCTGTCGGCTGACCATGCGTTTGAGCTTGGCTCGGGCGCCTTCGACGTGTTTCGGGAGCGGCTCGATGTCGAGGGCGAGGCAGATGTCCTTGGCCCGCATTCCGGTCGGTGCGGTGGCCAGGACGGTGAGGATCTGCTGGTAAGCGGAGCTGGTCACGGTCGGGTCGTCGGCGGTGAACTCGGTCGCGGCGAGGGCGCGCAGGGTGCTGCGGGTGGTCGTCAGGTCGGTCAGTTCGCCATCGACGCGGGTGAGTTCTTCGGTGAGCGCGGTGATCTGCGTGCGTAGCTGGCCGGCCCGTGCAGCAGCATCGGCTTCCCGGTCGGTGATCAGTGCGAGGATCGTCTCGAGGTGCACCGGCTGCCTCTATCCGTGTCGCCAGGTCGGTGTGCTGCTGCCTGTCAGCCGGCGGACCATGTTCGCCATCGACGCCCACAACGTGCGTGACACGCTCGATTCGGTCCGGCTCTCGTATTCGCGGACCAGGCGACGGTGCAGCATCAGGGTGCCGTTGACCTGCTCGACGATCCACCGTTTCTTGACCGGCACGAACCCAGGCCGGGCGTCAGATCGTCTGACGGCCTCAATATCGATGCCCAAGACCGCGCCATGCAGGGCGAAATCCTGTTTGAACCCGGCGTCGACCCAGGCGTGGGTGACGGTCGGGACGTGCTCGGCGACTCTGTCCAGCAGTGCGATGCCGATCGCGTTGTCCGTGACCGATGCCGCGGTCACGACCACCGCGATGATCAGGCCGAGCGCGTCCACCGCCAGGCCGCGCTTGCGGCCGGGGACCTTCTTGCCAGCGTCTTTGCCGGTCGTGGCGGCCGGGACGTGGTTCGCCGCGCGGATCGACTGGGTGTCCACCGCGACCGCGCTGGGATCCTCGGCCCGGCCGGCCTTCTCCCGCGTCTGGCAGCGCAGCAGGTCATGGATCGTCTGATCAGTGCCGTCGTCACGCCACAGGCCGAAGTAGTAGTACGTCACCGGCTTCTGCGGCAGGTCATGCGGGAGATACGCCCACTGACACCCGGTCCGGTTCTGATACAAGATCGCGTTCACGACCTCCCGAAGATCCTGCTCGCCCAGACGGCCCGCGACCGAGACCCGCTTCGCCCTCCAGGCATCCAGAAAGGGTCCGATCAACGCCCACTGCGCATCGGTCACGTCGCTCGGGTACGGCTGGCGATCATCCATGACCTGGCCAACGCCGCAGCCAGCAGACCAGGCGTGACCGGCATTCACCTTTCACGCCATTGAGTGATCACTATCCATCGTGAACCCACAGAACGATCTCCAAACGGACTCAACGCATAGATCAACCCGAAGGATCTCCAACCGCCCTCTGACAAGCCCGGCCGGCAGAGACGGCCACCCTTGCCCTCTTGCACCCGACCACTGCCGGTGACGTGGGCCTCCCCACGAGGTCCGTCCACGGCCTCACTTCAATGATCTGATCACTGGCACGACCCCGGCCGATCGCCCGGCCACCCGCGCACTGCCGCACCCCGGGCACGGCCGCACGGCCGTGCCCGGGCTCCCCACCCCTCGAGGGAGGAACCCGCCATGACGTCCAAGCCCGCCGTGCAGACCCGGCCTGTCACCTTGCCGCGCCGGCTTGATCGCGCTGCGCTGCGCCGCCTGCACGCCGCATACGCGGCGAGCCCCGCCTGACCGTCCATCAACGCTTTCCGCCTGATCCGCCGCCCTGCCGCCGCCCCGGCTCGCAGGGCTTCGTGCTGTCCGGCACCACATCACCCCCTTGTTTGAGAGGAGCCCGATCGTGGCTACCCGCATCACCAGGACCGTCATCGACGACCTCGACGGCGACGACGCCGCCGGCACCTACCGCTTCGCACTCGAGGACACCATCTTCGAGATCGACCTGTCGGCGGCCAACCTTGCCCGGCTGCGCGCCGCGCTCGCCCCGTTCATGTCCGCCGGCCGCCGCCTGCCCAAGAACCAGACCGTGCGCGGCGCCACCCGCCCCACCGCGACGTCGCCGGTCAAGCGGATGCGCCGCTGGTGGGCCGACAACCAGCACCGCGACGACATCCCCCCGTATCGGGCCAACGGGCGCCTCCCGCAGCAGGTCGTCGACGCCTACCAGCAGGCCACCACCCTGCAGCAGCCCTGACCGGCCGGGCGCCCGGCGCCGATCCCACACGCCGGGCGCACGACTTGCCTCACCTCGCTCATCGAAGCGTGCATCAGTGCACGCCACCTCCGGCAAACCCTCACGGCGGCCCGCTCCGACGGGCCGCCGCCACACCAGAAGGGACACCGCCACCATGACCACTGACACTCACGAGGCGCCGGCCGGGCCCGAACCGGCGCACAGCGCGTTCCGCGTCCTGGCCGGGCTCGCCGACCTCGGCGAAGCCACCGCCGCTGCCATCGCCCAGCACGCCGGACTCGCCTACTCCACCGTCACGCCGAAACTGCGCGCCTGGGAGACCAGCGGACACGCCCAGAAGTACCGCCACGCCGCCACCAACCAGACCTTGTGGCGGCTGACCCCGGCCGGGCGAGCCGCCACCGGCGTGCAGAGCGACGATCCGGCCCCGCCCACGGACACCGACGTGCCACAGACCGCGGACGACGCCCATCGCCCGACGGCGTCGCCGCCGGCAGAGCCGGCACCATCCGACGTGCCGCCCACCGAGCCCGACACGAACCCGCCGCACCCCGACGTCCGTCGCGACGACGAGCCGGCCCTGCCCGAGATCGCCGTAGCACAGCCCGTACCGAACCCGCTCGACGACGCCCCAGCCGCCGGCCCGCAGCCCGCCGACCCGCATTCCGCCGACCCGGCGCACGACGACGGCAGTGACCACGCCGCCGCGCCGGACAACGGCGACGAGTCCGCGGCGTCGGACGGCAGCGGTGCGGCGGCGACGCCGCAACCCGCCAAGCGCAAGCGGCCGGCCGGTGCGCTCGAGGCCAGCGTGCTGGCCATCCTGCGCGACCGCCGCGATGAGACGTTCACGGTCAACGACCTGCGCAAGCTGGTCGACAAAGCCGACGAAGGCACCGGCTATCCGGCCGCCAGTGCGGGCGCCCTCGCCAACGCGCTCACCAAGCTGACCGGCAAAGGTCAGGCCGACACGGTGCAGGACAGGCCCGCCACCTTCCAGGCGGCGCCAACCACCGACTGACCGCCCGACCGGCATTTCTTGTTCCAGGTAGCCCGGGACGGGCGTCAACTCGTCGGCGCGAGACGCCCGGCCCGGTGCTCCTTGCGTTGAAAGGAGCAACCCTCGTGTCTTCCATCCTGACCGCGTTCCTGACCGCGCTGGGCGGCCTGTTGGCCGGACTCGCCTGCGGCGCGGTGGCGCTGCACCGACAGTACGAGCAGCTCACGGAAGCCCGCCGGCAGACCGCCGCGGCGAACCGGCGCGCGGATCACGCCGAGTTCCTGGCCCTGCATGACGACACCACCGGCATCCCCAACCGGCGGGCGTTCCTGGCAGCCTGCGACCGGGCGCTGGCCACCGGCGAGCCGACCGGGGTCATCCTGCTCGACCTGGACAACTTCAAAAAGGTCAACGACACCTACAGCCACGAGCACGGCAACGACGTCCTGACCACCGTCGGGCTGCGCCTGACCGACCTGGGCGCGCCGGTGGCGCTGGTAGCACGGCTGTCCGGCGACGAGTTCGCCCTGCTGGTCACCGGCGACCACGAACAGACCCGCGCCTGCGCCCACACCGCCGCCACGGCGATCAGCGGCCAACCGATCCCGATCGTCGGCACCCACGACATCGCAATACGCGCCAGCGTCGGCTACGCCCACGCCACCGACGCCGGCACCGCCCGGGAGTTGCTGCACGCCGCGGATCTGGCCATGTACGAGGCCAAACGCAGCGGTACCGGCGTCACCGACACCACGCCGCCGCAGCTGCCGCCGCGGACGCGGTGCCGCGACGCCCGCCACCAGCCCCACAGCCACGCCACCGACACCACATGACGGAGCAACCGGCGGCCGGCGCGCCCACTTCCTGAGCCCGCCGACGGGTTCGGTCGCGGCGCAGCGCGCGCCGGCGGTCGGTGACCCCTCCTCCTCGACCGTCGGGCGCCCACGGGTCGCCGCGACGACGTCGCCTGCCCGGCCAGACCCCGCCACCCGGCTCCCGCGCCTGAACGCGCGGACCCGGGCCGTCGGCGTGCCCCGCACGCCGCCCTTCAGCCGTATCTCTGACGAAGGAGACAGCAGTGGACATCAGCGAACCCGCGACGCCATCCACCTCCACCACCGACACCCTCGCCTACCCGATCTCACCGGACTACGTGAAGTCGTGGACCCCCGTCCGTGCGGTCTGCGAGCTCATCGCCAACGCCCTCGACGAAGACCCCGCCGCCCAGGTCAGCTGGGCGAACGGGGTCCTGACCATCAGCGACAACGGACCGGGCATCCCCGAGGAAGGCCTCATCCTCGGCTACTCCACCAAGACCGTCCAGCAGATCGGCCAGTTCGGTGAGGGTAAGAAGCTCGCCGCGCTCGTCCTGGCCCGCAGCCCGCACATCGGGGCTGTGCGCTGCGAAACCGTCAGCTACGGATTCACCCCCAGCGTCGAACGCCGTCGCCTGCTCGGCGGCATGATCCCGTCCCGGTCCGCCCAGGGCGCCGAGGTGCTGGTCTACCACCTGTACCGCACCGACCGCACCCGCGGCACCGTCTTCACCGTCGCCTGCCCGCACGACCTCGCCGACGAGGCCATCGGACGATTCCGCGCCCTGACCGAACCCGGCTACACCCCACCGCCCGCACCCGGGTCGTGTGTGCTCGACGGTCACCCCGGCCACGTCTGGATCGGCGGCGTGCTCGTGTCCACGGTGCCCGGCCTGCTCGCCTCCTACGACCTGCCCCTGGACGACAAGGCGCTGCAGAACCGCGACCGCACCGTCATCGAGGCCGGCGCGCTGCGCACCGCGGTCCGCGCCATCCTCGCCGCCGGCGACGACCAGCAGGTCATCGACCGGTTCGCCACACATGTGCTGGCAGGCGGCACGCTGCGCGAACCGGAACAGTTCTTCACCACCGTCGGCCACCCACGCGCCCGCGCCGCCTGGCGCGGCTGGGCACGTGCCCACCTGCCCGCCGACATCTACTACACGGCGGCCCGCGACCGGGAGGCCGCACTGGATCTCGCCGACCGCGGCTACACCGAACTCACCGCCCGCGGCCTGTCCGAGCATCAGAAGCACGCCCTGATGGGGCTGCTCGGAGTTGAGGTCGCCCGCACCCGCCAACGCACCCACTACGACAGGACCCGCAACAAGACCACCTGGGTCGCCGACCGAGCGTTGAGCGAGCAGGAACGCGCGGTACTGGCCGAGGCCCGGCAGCTGGTCTGCCGGGCCATCGGCACGTTCGCCCTGGACCAGGTGCGGGTGTACACCGACAGCGAGCAGGAACCGTGCGCGGACGGCTTCTACAGCCCCGCCTCCGGCACCATCGCGATCCACCGCGACGTCCTGGCCGACCGGCAGCGGACGCTGCGCACCCTGGCCCACGAGGCGGCGCACCGGGTCGGGCACCGCGGCGGCGGCCGGTGGCTGCCGATCCCGGACTACGGCGACCGCAGCCGTGGCTTCGAGAGTGTGCTCAGCGACTTCGCCGCGCTCGTGCTCGGCTACCTCGCCGACGACCGCCCACTGCCACCGCCGACCGAACCCACGGATTCGGCCACCAGCACCACGGTGCGTCGCACGGCGGCGGACGATCCGGCGGTGCCGGCCAGCCGACGCGAGCTGGCGCACCTGCTCGCCGACCAGCTGCCGCACGCCCTCACGGCCGGCGGTTTCACCAGCGAGAAGGACCTGGTGGCCTCGACCGCGGTCTTCCCCGGGTACTGGCACACCCTGACCCACCCGCGGGTAGCCGGCTGGCGGCCCAGCCGAGGCGGAGTCGGAGCCTGGGACTACGACAAGGTCGCTGTGCTCGCCGAAGCCGTCGGCGTGCACCCGCCGGTCGTCTGGCTCGGCTACCACCTGTGCGAAGGCGCCATGCACGGCCGCCAACGCCGGCACTGGGGCAAACCCGGACGGTGGGCCAAGAGCATGCGCGACGCCGTGGACCGCGCCTGCACGGATCTCGCCAAGCTCGGCGGCGCGTACGCGCAGCAGATTCCCGCGCTGCGCGCCCTCGCCGACGGCACCACCGCCGCCCCGGTCGGCCACGACACCTGGCAGGCACCCGCCCACGCGCTGCTGGCCCTGGAACGCCAACGGCTGAACCTTGCCCCCGATTCCCGCTGAGCCCCCGGTGCCCACGGGCGCGACATGGCGGTCCGTGCCCGCCGTGCTGGGCGGCGCCGCTGTCCACGCCACCCAGCACGGCGGACCCATGACACAAACCGCGTTCGCCCGGCGACCGCGGCCATTCTTCGCCGCCGACTCGCGGGTGTGACCACAATCGTTAGTTGGCCATCCTGTAAAGGGTGAGCTGGGAGGCAGCGTCGGATTGCAACGCTGACCCGGCCAGAGTTGCAACGGCTAGTTGGTCGCTTTCAACAATCGATGGTGTCGTCGCGGCTCTCGGGACCGCTACTCCTTCATCCCGGCGGAGAAGCCGCCTTCTCCGTCGGTGATCTCCAGTTCGCCGGACGCTGGGAGGGTCAGGAACCCGCAGCCTCGAGCCCATTCGCGCCCACTCTCGCCCTGCTCGAGATGGCAGAGGAGGTGTTCGCCTTCCTTGGCGGGTAGGACGAACTCGCCGTCATCGTCGAGGGGGCGATCACCCCGCCGGCCTGGGTCACCTGGTCACGACTGACCCGTGCAGATATGTACCGCAGGTTCTGTTGGTCGATGGGCTTGTTGCCGGTGGCGCTCCACAGGTCGTCGACGGCCGCGGCCGGCACGGCGATGATCCAACCTTTGGTGATTGGCGTGTCGGACCCGCCGATGTCGCTAAGGACGACGGCCGTGCCGGTCAGACCGTCGGCGGGCGGGTCGGTGCACGCGGCCAATAGCGGTGCGAGCAACAGCACTCCTGCAGCTCGCACCACTACGGATGTCCGGAACCGGGGTCGGCTCATTTCAGGGTGAACTCCGCCTCGTACGTGGACCCGTCGACCAGCGTGATCCGGAAGACCCGGCTGGTGGCTGCCCATGTCTTGGGAGTCTGCACGTTGAGGTGCCAGTGCGGGCCGGACTTGACCATCTTGTAGTTCGCGCCGTCGGTCAGGAATCTGACCGAGGTGACGGTGCCGGCGTTCACGCCCGGGCCGGAGATCGACCACTTGAGCGGGATGGTGCTGCCGGCCTCAACCTGTCGCTCAACAACCGGATCCAGCACCTTGCCAACTAAGCCCTGCAATGGCCAACTAACGGTCGCAGTCACAGGGCATCAGTTCCCGGGCTGCTACGAGCCACAACCCGGCGACTTGCCCTTCGGGCAAAAGATGAGCGTCGATCGGTGCAGGCCGCCGCCGATGCCGCTATCAGGCAGAACAGGTCCCGCTATCCGGTGTTGGCGATGGTCGCAGCATGCCCGCGAACCCCTTCGTCGGAAGGCCCGACGTCATGCCAGCACCGCCGCCCGTGCGGCCCAGCGACACCTGCCCGATCCCCGACGACATCACCGACCGGCTGCTCTACGCCCTGGCCGTCGATGTCGCCGCCGCCCACCAGCCGCGCCCGGACGGCACCTGCCCGAACCCGCAATGCCACAGCCGGCAAGGCCCGTGCGCGCCGCTACGCAACGCCTACCGCGCCGCCGACGCCGCCCGCCGCCATCCAGGTCCTGACCGGCCAGTACCGCACCATCCGGCCCGCGGACACGCCCGCGTGCCGGCCATCCTGCCGGTGGAGTCGTCGAGCGGGTTCGCTGCCGAGCCCGAAGCCGGTCAGGTGCCGCACGTCCCGCCCGCTGCCGGGCCTGGGCAGATGCCGCGTCCGTTCGCGGTGTTCCGGCGTCCACCCGCTGCCTGACCACATCCCTCCCGTCCACGGCACCTCACCATTCCGGCCGGCAACAGCGCCACCGCGAGGTGCCTCCACCATCGGAGACGTTCATGAACTTCCTTGCCCACGACACACTCGCCGGATACGCCCGCACCGCCGTCGACCTGCGCAGCCGCATGGTCGACTACCACCGCAGCCCGCTGTCACATGACTGGCTCGACGCCTTCATGAGTACCCGGCTCGCCGACACCGCGCAGCCGCCGACGCCGAAGGTCCTCGACGCCATCCGCCGGATCAGCGCCCTGCCGTGGCGAGACGGCCAGCCGTACGTCGTGGCACCCGCGATGACCGCGGTCGTCACCGCCGCCGCGCAGGCACTCGACCTCACCGGCGAGGTCCTGCCCGACGACATCGCCCCCGACGACCGCGGCGTCCTGCTGCTGCCCGAACCGGTCTACCAACGTGACCGCACCGGCGCGGTCACCTCCATCGGCGCGATCACCTGGGCCAGAACCACCACAGCCACCACCGGCGCCGCCAGCTGGTTCATCTGCGGCTGGGCCGACCACCACGACCCTCTCGACCCCGCCGCCGCCCGCCGCCGCGAGCAGATGGCAGCCCGCCCCGACCTGGCCCGCCAGTTCGGCCCCTACGTCCTGGTCACCCTCGACAGCCTGCCGATCGGCCGGCCCATCGCTGCACGCCCCGACCTGCCGGTCATCGACGACGCCGACATCGACTGGCAGAACGCGCCCGACGGCCGCTACGTGCTCGACGAAGCCGCCATGCACACCAAGGTCAGCGCCGCGCTGGTGTACGCGTTCTGGCGCATCCAGGCCCAGCCCCTGGCCACCGTGGCCGCCGCACCGGCCGACCGTGCCACCCGGCGCCGCGCGGTGCGTGCCTCGATCCGCCACGACACCCGCGTGGTGATGCTGCGCCGCACCAACCCTCTCGCCGAGCCCGGCGACGGCGACCCGAGATGGCACTACCGCGTCCGGTTCTTCGTCCGCGGGCACTGGCGGCGGTTGATCGACCGCGACGGCAACCCGTACCGCATCTGGATCAACGCCCACATCAAGGGCCCCGACGGCGCGCCGCTGCTGCTCGGCGAAAAGGTCGCCGTCCTCGCCCGCTGAACCTCCGCACCATCGCCCACCGGCCGAAGACCGCGCGACGCCCCCCAACCGGCCCCGTCCGCGCGGCCTTCGCCGTGCCGCTAAGCAACTCCCTTGTCACGCCGCCATCGAGGAAGTGAGCCAGCCATGACCACCCGTGCACTCGCCGGAGTCGCCGGCGCGTTCATCGTGATCGTCCTGCTGTGTTCCGGGCTGGCCACCACCGTGATGTTCGGCGGTGGCGACCCCGCGAACGCCGGTTGCACCTCGACGGGAGGTACCGCTGCCGGCGTGTCACCGGCCGGCCCGCCGCCGTCGGGTGGTGTGGGCCCGGTCGGACGCTGGGACGGCGAGCAGGTCGCCAACGCCGCCACCATCATCGCCGTCGGGCAGGCACGGCAGGTACCGGCACGCGGCTGGGTGATCGCCCTGGCCACGGCGATGCAGGAATCCCAGCTGATCAACCTGCCCGGCGGGGCGGACGACTCGATCGGACTGTTCCAGCAGCGACCCTCACAAGGGTGGGGCACCCCGGCCCAGCTGCACGACCCGCAGTACGCGGCCACGAAGTTCTACCAGAAGCTGACGACCATCGACGGCTGGCAGGCGATGCCGCTGACCGTAGCCGCCCAAAGCGTTCAGGTGAGCGCCTACCCGGACGCCTACGCCACGTGGGAATCCGACGCCACCCGGCTCGTCGGCGCCCTGTCGGGTATCACCACCGGCGTCTGCGGAATCGCGGTCAGCGATCAGGGCTGGACCCGGCCGGTGCACGGCACGGTCGGCTCCGGGTTCCGCACCTCCGACCGTCCCGGCCACGACGGTGTCGACCTGATCGCGGGCAAGGGCACCGCGATCCACGCCGCGTCCGCGGGGACGGTCAGCCGGGTGCGGTGCAACGCCGTCGACACCCGCACCGGCGGCGACTGGGGCTGCGACCGCGACGGTGACCCGAACCTGACCGCCGGCTGCGGCTGGTACGTCGACATCGACCACCCCGGCGGCATCGTCACCCGCTACTGCCACCAGCTTGTGCGGCCCTACGTCCACGTCGGTCAGCACGTCAACGCCGGCGACGTCATCGGCATCTCCGGCAGCAGCGGCCATTCCTCCGGGCCACACCTCCACTTCGAAGTCCACCTCGGTGATCACAGCGCGGCGACAGCAATCAACCCGGTGAGATTCATGGCTTCCGTCGGCGCCCCACTGGACCAAGGTGAGCGATGACGCATCGGATGCAACATCCGGCAGCCGCGACGAGAGCGTGCCTGGTGCTACCGGGATCATTGTCTCGGCTCAGGCGCAGGTCATCCTTCCCACCTGGGTCGCATCCGTGCCCGGGAAGCGATCCATCTGGAACACGGCCCAGACGGAGCTGTCACGCCGACTTCACGTCTTGCGAGCAAGCAGGTATCCCTGCGGAGTCGTCTCCTGCTCCTCGGCGGGCCGGCCGCCCCAGAACACCGTCTCGAATCCGGCCTCGGTGACCCGGCGCTCCATCTCCTCCGGCGACAGCCAATAGGCGTCGAACTCGACACCACGGCCGATGCTGCGACCCCGACGCCGGAGCTTGCCGTCTCCGGCCTTGAACGCCGTCACCAGATAACCCCCCGGTTTGACGACACGAGCCAGCTCGCTGAACGCAATCGCCCTGTCAGAAGGCGGCAGGAAGAGCAGCGAATACCAACAGACCACCCCGGCCAGCGAGGTGTCCTCGAAGGGCAAGCCACGCAGGTCGGCAACGTCGAAGGAAAAGTCCGGGTAGTCACGACGCGCGACACGCACCATCTCGGGCGAGAGATCGACCCCGCGGGGGATCAGGCCCTGCGCTGCCAGGTAAGCAGCGAGCCTCCCTGTCCCGCAACCGATGTCCCCGATGTGGACGCCCAAGCCCGCCGCAGCCGTGAGCTCGCAAAACAGGCCGAGCACCGCCCGCTCGATGGGCATGCTCTCCAAAACACCTGCTAGGCGGTCGACATAGAACTCGGCAAGCCCATCGTGCGCGGCCCTCAGCTCTTCGGTCTTGGCGTCCATCGGGCGAACCATAGCGGCCGCACCGGTGACAGGCGCCCAGGGGCCGCCTCGGCGATCGGCGAATACCGCACGGTTGGAATATCGCCGCCTCCCGGCAATAGCCCACCACCGCCGTCTCCCATTGTGCACCGAATAACTCACGAAACCGATGTCCGAGTCCTCGGAAGAGAGGTTCCACCATGCCAGAATCAGAACCCGCCACTCGCGTCGACAACGGGTCCGCACCCACCGGCATCGACTCGTCTGGCGGCGCGGCCGATGCCCGAATCGGCTTGCCGGAGCTCCTCGACGCGTTGCGCATCATCGGTGGCGCCGACGGTCGCGACGCCGCTGAACACTGGATGCGGCACCACCTCGGCGACATCACGGCTCCTATGGCGCAGCGCATCCTCGCCGGAATCGACAGCGACTCCGTGTATCTCGCAACGCTGCCTGACTCGCCGTTGAGTGACGAGAATTGGCCGCCCTCCGACGGCTCCCGGAATATGAGCCTCACACGTCCCGAAGTACTGGACGAACGCGAATGGGAACAGGCGCGTCAAGCCTTCCTCGTCGCGTTCACCACGGCGGCGAACGCCGAACTTGTCGCGGTTCTCCGTCGCATAGCCGACACCGCCTAAAAGGCCACCGGTCAGCAATACCCCGCATCAAAGAGAAGCCCCGCGCGTCCCAGGGACCCGGGCCGCCGTGAATCCCGATGGGAGTTCCACCATGACCGACTATCAGCCGGGGCGACGCGTCGCCCTGGTCCACACCGACGACCCCTACACCGACCTGCGGCCCGGTGACACCGGCACTGTCGTACGCCACGACCAGGATCAGCACACCGTCGGCATCGCCTGGGACCGCGGGTCACGGCTGGCGATGTGCCTCGACGGCGGTGACCGGATCCGGCTGCTCGCGCCCGTACCGGACGATCCCACGCCGGGCTGGACCGCCGTGCTGCGGCAGCTTCGCGTCCGGGGCGCCGAAGCCGGCCGCGATGTCGCCGACGACTGGGCCCAGCAGACTCTCGCCGGGCTGCCCGCCGACGGCGCACAGGCGGTGCGTGCGCACATGCTCGCCGGGATCGACGTCGGCGATGCCGGTGTCCTCGCGCTGCTGCCGACGTTCACCCCGCCGCCGCGCTGGGCCGGGCGCGACACGGCCGAGGTCCGCTACCACGACGCCGTCGCCGACAGCGCCCACCACCTGCCCGCCAATGCCGCGCCGGCACCGGGCTGGAGCGAACTCAACAACGACCAGCGCGCCCAGACCGTCACCGCGTCCCGCGACAGCTTCAACGCCGCCGTCCGCCAGCGCATCAGTGAACTCTGCCGCCCGCAGAACCCTCCGGGATCAGCCCGGCCCGAGTGAAGCCTCCGTGCCGACCTGCCCCCGCCCAGGGCCCCACTGCCCTCGGCGACGTCGGTGACTGCCGCCGACGACCCAACCCCCATTCATGCCCGGCCGGGCACGGCCGTGGCCGACCTGAAAGGACCGTGGTGACCGAATTCCGACCGGGTCAGCGCGTCGCGCTGACCCGCACCCACGACATGACCAACCCGCCGCACGTCGGCCGGCAGGGCACCGTGCTCACCTACGAGCCCGCCGCCCAGACGGTCACCGTCCGCTGGGACGACGGCACCATCACCGAAATCCGGCTGGCCGGCGGAGACGGCCTCGCCATCCAGCCCAGCCCAGTCCCGATCGGCGAGGACATGTGGCAGCAACTCCTGGCGAGCGTCACGGCTCGCGGCGCCGGCGACGGTCTCCGGGCCGCCGACGCCTGGAGTCGTGGCCGGACCGGCTGCAGCCCGGAGCAGGTCCGCGGGACCGCACGACAGATTCTGCAGGTGCTGGACGATGACGAGGACCTCGACGAGACCTTGGCGCCGCAGTACGACGCCAGCGGCTTCGCTCTGCCGCCGACCAGTCGGCAGCTGTCGCGACTGCTCGCCGTCGGCGGGCAGGCCGGGCAGCCGGTCCCACAGACCCGGTGGCGGCAGGCGGCCTGGACGTACCGCGACGCGTTCGAGACCGCGGTGCGCGAGCGTTCCGGTGGCTGGGCCCGGCGCACCCTCATCCCGCGGGCCGGCGGCCGGGACCTGACCGAACTACGCCCGGATCAGGTGCGCGTCGGCCGGGTCGGTGTGTTCTCCGGCGAGTGGATGTGGACCCACCCGGACGACGGCCCCGACTTTCTGCGGATGGGCTTCGTCGGCACCCTGATCGACCGGTGGAACGGCTGGGCGGTGTTCTCCTGCACCCGGCCGGTAGCCGAGGCCATCGTCGCCGAGCAGCAGCACCGGCGCGCCCACGAACTGCAAATCCTGGTGGCAGGCGGGATGACACCGCAGCAAGCCCGCCGGGAGGTCGACACCATGCTGGCCGACCTGCACTTCGACGGCGAGGTCATCGTGGCCGACCAGCGGGTCAGGTCCGACGACCCGGAGGCGATCGAACGGACCGCCCCCGATCCAGATGGCCGGTACGTGGTGATGGGCCGCAACTGGTGCTGGGAAGCGGTCGACCCGTACCGGTGTGACCACATCGTCGGGGAGCTTCCGGACTCCGGCGGCGAGCAGGAGTTCGTGGTGCTGACGCACACGCCGGGGATGCGGCTGCCACACGACCGGCTGCGCCTGCGGGTGGACGGACAATGGCCGGTCGCCGCAGGCATGGCCTTCGTCGGCGGGCTGTGGCTCGACGGGCAGCGGGTCGCCACGATCGGCAACGACGCCGCCGGCGGTGGCGCCGACCTGGTGATAACCGATCCGGCCGCGACCGAACTGTTGCGGGCGTTCCTGGCGGGCTGCCGGTTTCACGGCGGGCCGGTGGATTGGCCGCGGCTGCTGGACGCGTTCGCCGACGAGGCATACCTGACCGGCGCCGTCGGGCAGGCCACCGCCGGGGGTACAACGCTGGTGCGCGAGGTCGACGACGCCGGCTGCACCCGGACGGTGCGGCTGATCGCCGCGCAACCGGCCGGCTGGGACGAGCTCACCGGTCTCGCCGCCGACCTGGCCCGCACGGGTAGCGGCCGGTGGGAGATCTGGACGGGCCGGTCCTGGTTCTCGCTGCCCACCGACATCGGCCACGGGTCATGACCCGGCCGGCGGAGCCGACCGGTGACCCTGCGCACGAGCACTGGGCGCTGCTGCTGACGGGGATGCGTGCCGCCGGCGCCCGCGCCGGTGCGGATGCGGCCGACTGGTGGGCGCAGGACACCATCGGTGGCCGGGCCACCGGCGACACGACGGCGGTGGCCCGGCGGATCGTGGAGAGAATCGACGCCGGTGACCCGCAGATCGGCGACCGGCTTCCCACCTTCGCCGGCAGCGGTGCGTCCGGTGACGTGCCCGGCGAAGCCGATCTGATCTACGAGATCGGCGCGGATCGGCAGCGGTGGACGCCGTCGACCAGCGCGCGGTGGGATCAACTGGTCGCCGCCTACGCGATGAGTTTCGATCAGGCGGTTCTCGACCGGGCCGGGCAGCTGTGCCGTGACGTGCTCGAGCCGGATGACGAGCCCGACTCCGACGACGGCGTCGCGCTGTCGGTCGGCGACCCGGACACGATGCGGACCCGGCTGCTGGCCCGCATGTGTGACACCTGCATCTTCCGGCCCGGCAACCTGATGCACCTGCACCCGGGACGGCTGCACGACCTGATCGCCCAGGCCCGAGACGGTGACGGGTTCATCGTCTGCCACAGCACCCTGCCCGGCATGGCCCCGGACGGGACCGACCCGGCGGTCTGCCGGGGGTTCGCCGACCGCTACGACACCCAGGCCCTGCAGATCATCGGCCGGCTGTTCGGCTTCGACGAGATCGAACCGCCGAACGTCCACCACGGCTGACCGCACCCCGGCACCGACCGAACCTGACCTCGGCCATCGACTTGATCAATCGGTGCGCCGGTGCGTTCATCGTCGGCGACGAACCGACCCGCCGGATCTACCGAGATGTCGCGGCGCCGTACGCGCCGTGACCCAACCACTGGCACCACCCTGCGGGTGTGCGGCCTCTCCGCTGCGCCGGAACCCCTCTTTTGTGACCGGGGGTTCGGGCGAGCGCGGGGTGGACGGCAGCCCGTCTCCGCTGTGCGCGGTTTGTTCACCGCCCGCGCATCCGGAGACGGATGCGCGGGCCTGACCTGCGAAAGGACCCGTCCCATGTCCACACCCACCACACCGCCACCCACCGCCGGCTCGGATGCGACCGCGGCCGCAGGCCGTCGAGGCTCCCTCTATCCCCGCGTCGCCCTGCACCTGGCCGGCCACCCGGACGCCCTGCTGAAGGTCGGCGAGATCACCCGAGCCATCGGCGCCCCCTCCTCCGGAGCGGTGTTCGAGGTGCTGAAGAAGATGGCGGCGGCCGGGCACGCCACCCACGTCCGCGACCCGCACCACCGGTTCCAGATCACCCAGGCCGGCGTCGACGCCGCCGCCGGCATGCCCGCCGGCGTACCCGGCTCCGGCGGCCGGACCGGCAGCCGCAAGCCGCGGCCGGCTCCGGTCGCCCGGCCCAACGGCACCCTGTACCACCCGCGCCGGCTCGGCCAAGGCTGGGACGTCGAGGTCCTGCACGACCTCCGGACGCAGAAGATCCCGGTCCTGCTGTACGGGCCGCCCGGCACAGGCAAGACGGCCATGCTCGAAGCCGCCTTCCCCGACCTGCTCACCGTCGCCGGTACCGGCGACACCGTCGTGGACGACTTCCTCGGCTCCTACAACCCGATCCCCGGCGGCGGCTATGAGTTCGTCCACGGCCCCCTGGTCACCGCCATGCGCGACGGCCGGCCGCTGCTGGTCGACGACGCCACCCTCATCCCGCCCCGGGTCCTGGCGGTGCTGTATCCGGCGATGGACGGCCGCGGCGTCATCACCATCCCCGCCCACGGCAACGAACACGTGCAAGCCGTCGACGGGTTCTACGTGTGCGCCGGGCACAACCCGGGCGTGCACGGCGCCGTGCTGACCGAAGCCCTCGCGTCCCGGTTCACCGTGCACCTGCACGTCAGCACCGACTGGGATCTCGCCCGCCAGCTCGGCGTCCCCAAATCGGTCATCGCCGCGGCGCAGGACCTCAACAAAGACCTGGCCGCCGGACGGGTCGGGTGGGCGCCGCAGCTACGCGAACTGCTCGGCTTCGTGAAAGTCCGCCAGCAGCTCGGCCAGGCCACCGCCCTGGCCAACCTCGCCGGCATCGCCCCCGAGGACGCCCGTGACGACGTGGTCGCCGCTCTGGCCCGCCACACCGGCACCACGATCACCGCCCTCGCTGTCGGCGTCCGCTGACCACACCGGAAGGAGGCACCTGATGTCCGACCCGAGTACGCACCGCTCGACCGGCCGGCCGGTCGCCACAGCCGATGACGCCTGGAAGCCCTGGTCGCAGGCCTGGACCAAGCACATCAAAACCTTGACCGGCCGGACCGACCTGCACGTGCTGGTCGCTCCCGGCGCAGGCGGCGGCGCCCCCGAGTGCTTCTACCCCGCCCTGCGCCGCGTCGAGGTCGACGCCACCTACATCGCCGACAACCCCGCAGTCGCCGACCCCCGGCGGGTCGCGCACCGCAGGGTCGTGCCCACCGGCTACGGGCTGCTCGTGCACGGCGCCGCCCACGCCGCCCACAGCCACTGGACCGCACCGCCCGGCACACCACCGATCCTCGCGCACGTCGCCGACCTGCTCGAGGAATCCCGCGCCGAAGGCCGCCAGCGGCAACGCCGCCGCACCGACCGCCGATGGCTACGGCACACCGCCACCGCCCTGCTCGACCCCGGCACCGCCCCGGTCGACGACCCCTGGCACGCCGGCACCCTCGCCGCACTGCTCCTCGCACGCGTCGACGCCCGCATCATCACCAGCAAAGACGTCCGCACCGTCCGCGCCGCCGTCACCGACGTCCTCGGCCGCCGACGGCTCACAGCACTGCGCGAGATCTGGCAACAAGCCCACACCGTCGACGACACCGACGCCCACACGATGATCGACCTCGCCCGCCGCTGGTGCCAGATCCTAGGCATCGACCCCGACCAGCAGCACACCGTCCCGGCCGCCGATCCCGGCGAGTTCCCGGGCCGGCTGGCCCAAGCCATCACCGACTACCTGGCCACCGTGGACAGGCTCACCCCGAGCCAGCACGCCGCCCGGATCCTGCAACACCGGCACAGCCCACCGAACGACTGGCGGCGCAGCGACCCCACCGAACAGCAACGCCGGGCCGCCCGCGACCTGGCCGCCCGTATCACCCACGCCCGGACCCGCAACCCGGAACCGGGCGCCAAATCGTCACTGATCCCTCCCGGACGGCTCCGCACCCGACACGCGATCACCGCCGACGCGCAGACTGCTCAGGGGCAGCTGCCCACAGCCGCGCCCTGGCAACAGCGCACCCAGCTCCCACCGCCGAAACCGACCCTGCACCTGGGGATCCTGGCGGACCTGTCCGGGTCGATGGAGCCCTACGCCGACGAACTGTCGTCCGCAGCGTGGATCTTCGCGCACGCGGCCCGCCGTTCCGAAGCCGTCACCACGACGATCGGCTTCGGCAGCCACACCAGCGTGCTCGTCGCGCCCGGCGCCAGACCGCAGCAGGTGCTGCACATGATCGCCGACCAGGCCACCTCCACGTTCCCGGAGGCCGTCAAGGTCGCCGACCGGCTGCTCGACCTACGCCACGGGCGCACCCTGCGCATGCTCGTCGTGGTCTCCGACGGCCGGCTCGACGACATTCCCGCCGGCCAGAAACTGATCACCACCCTGCACCGGGCCGGCTGCACCGTGCTCTGGCTGCAACCCGCCAACCTGCCCAGCCACACCTTCACCGACGCCACGACCCTGACCGTCGCTAACCCCGCCGACGCCGTCACCCAGATCGCCAACGCCGCAATCGCCGCACTTGAGCGCACCTGACCGACCCCTGCCTGGAACAACACTGCGGCCGGAGGCTACGGCTGATGCACACGAGCCCGGTTTGTCGGGGGCCAAGATCTAGTCTAGCGCGGCCACACACACGTCTCTTCATCATTTTCAAGGTCGCTTGGAATCACGCTGTGGGCTGAACACCTGGTCGAGGGAGTTGCCGGCCGTCGCCGTACCCGAATTCGGCCCGTCGTCCGGCAGGGATCCGTGATGAGCGGACGGCCACAAGGCAGCAGTCACCCACCCGGGTGAACCGGCGAGCCGCTGGCGACGCTGTTGCTGGCGGTCCCGGCGGTCGGTAGGCGGGATCGACAGTTGATGATCTAAGCCCGTATCGTCCCGGGCGGCATTCACGATCACGGGGGTTCGGCATTGAGCAAGCTTCGTCTTATCGCGATGGCCGCAGTGGCCGGTTCGTTGGTCATGTCCGGGTCGGTGCCCGCCCTGGCCGCTGATTCATTTGCCGATGTCGATGCGCCAGTCGTCACCTCCACCGGTCTGGTGGACGGGCAGCTGGTCGGGCGGAGTCAGCGACTTCGTCCCGTCTGGACGGACGACACCGGCGTCACCCGGGTAGAGGTCATTCTCAACGGTGCAGTGCTGCGCATTTACGCGTCGGGGCAATGGGATCAGGGTGTCCACCTGCCGGTGCCGGCCAGGCTGCACGACACCGACGCCGATGTCACCATCCGGGCGTTTGACGCCCTGGGAAACCACGGCGAGGCGACCAGCCACGTGCGCGTCGACGCCGAGGGCCCGCAGGCCACGCTCTCGCCGCCGTTCGAGTCGATCGTCGGCGGGGTGGTCGCCCTGGTCGCGACCGAGGCGTCGGACGATCTCGCCAAGATCGTCCTGTGGGATCACGCGACCGGCCGCGAGGTGGCGAAGGCGACGAGCGCTCCGTGGACCATGACCTGGGACACGGCCGGGCGCACCGGTGTCGCCCACGTCCATTTCGAGCTCACCGACAGGGTCGGCAACGTCTCCTTCGCGTACGGGTTCTACGGCCTCGACAACACCGGGCCGACCATCACCGGGTTGCGATTCCCGCGGCAGGCGGATCAGACCGTGGTGAACGGACGCATCAGCGGCCGGTCCCGGCTGGCCGCGATGATCGACTCGATCTCGCCGCTGGACCGGGTCGAGTGGTGGGTGGACGGCACGCTGCGCTCGACCTACCCCGTCGGTGGGTCTGGCTCCGGCCCCGAGCCGTTCTTCGACTGGGACACCGGCAAGGCGAACGGCACGGCCGTGCTGGAGGTCCGCGCCTACGACGTCCTGGGCCACCGCGCGTCGATGACGCGCACCATCGTCATCGACAACATCGGCCCGGCGATCACCTCGATCACCCCGGCCAACCGGGCCCTGGTCCGCGGCTCTGAGATCCGGACCACCGTGCAGGGAACGGATCCGTCCGGGATCCGCGAGGCCTATCTGCTGAACGCATCCAGCGTGCTCAAGGCGCCCTACACCGAGTTCGCCTCCGCCGGTAAGGACGGGCTGCGGACGCTGACCTGGACGCTCACCGACAGGCTCGGCAACGACAGCACCGCCAAGCGGACCGTCATCGTCGACAACACCAAACCGAAGCTGACGATCACCAAGGCGCCCGCCAACGGTGCGAAGGTCAAGAAGACGGTCAAGGTCACCGTGTCCGCCACCGACCGCAACGGCATCAACCGGATCGAGCTGCTGATCAACGGCAAGGTCGTCGCCAAGGACACCAAGGCCGCCTACACCTTCAAGGTCAACCCGAAGAAGTACGGCAAGAAGATCAAGGTCCAGGTCCGCGGATACGACAAGGTCGGCAACGTCACCAAGACCGCCACCCGTACCTGGCGGCGCTGAACCCGGTCCCTGCCGAGCGGTCTACGCAGGCGCAGTGCCGCGAATCCAGGCCCAGGCCTCGTCCCGACGTCGTGTCAAGTGCGGCCAAGCAGCGACGGCCATCGGCAGTGGACTGCCGGCCGATCTTGGCTACGCCCCGTGACCGTTCGTCGTCGAGCTGTGATGAAGGGACTTGTGGGCTATAGCCGATGCTCTATATCGTGTGGGCGGCGGTGATCTTGCTGAGGAGTATCGAGTCCTCGGGAGCGGCGCCGCTGACACGGGGGATTTGATGACGCACGGCATTCGGCCGATGGGCCGCCGTTTCTACCTGTCCAGAAGCAGTGCGGCCCTTACGCTGAGGGTTGCGACCGCCGGACTCATCACTGTGACCACTGGTGCTTTCGTCGCACCGCCCGCCTCGGCTGCACCGGTGCCGGTCACCGTCTCCGCGACGGCTCCGACGGAGGCCGCCGACGAGGCCACCGCGATGCATCTCGCGTGGAAGAACCGCAAGCCGGTCGAAATTCTCAGTGAACGAACGGAATCGTCGGAGACATTCGCACAGCCTGATGGCACCCTCAGGGCGAAGACCTTCGCATCTCCCGTTCGCGTGCGCCGCGGCGCGGGGTGGGCCGCGGTGAACACTGATCTCGCAGTGGCCAACGGTGTCGTCGTCCCCAAGGCAGCCACGTTGGACGTCCAGTTCTCCAACGGCGGCCCGGGCCCGTTGCTCACGGTCACCCGCGAGGGCAGATCCCTGACCATGACCTGGCCCGGCACACCGACCTGGTCCGGCACCCTGCCCGCGCCGAAGCTGTCAGGCGACACGGCGACCTACGAGGAGGTCATGCCTGGTGTCGATCTCCAGCTGACCGCTCACGTCGACTCGTTCAGTCAGGTCCTGGTCGTCAAGACGCCGACCGCCGCGGCCAACTCCGAGTTGCAGCACCTGCGGTTCGCGCTGACCACGCGCGGCGTCGCGCTGGAGCAGGACGTCGACGGTTTCATCAGGGCGGAAACGCCGGAGGGTGACCCGGTCTTCGTCTCCGACGGCGCCCGGATGTGGGACAAGCCGCAAATGCCGGGTGGAACGCTCTCCCGACGGACGAGCGCCCTGGGCGCCGATCCGGCCGGCGCGGTCCTTCCGCAAGATCCTGAGCCGCGGCGTGTCGAGGATCTGCCGGTGCACTTGGACGGCAGGTCGCTGACGGTCGTGCCGTCGCAGCAGATGCTGACCGATCCCGCCACGGTGTACCCGGTGTCGATCGACCCGGGGTTCAATGGTGGCAAGGAGATCTGGACGCACGTCAGTCGTAAGAACCCCACCAAGTCGTACTGGAGCGACAAGTCCACCCGGGGTGACATGCGTGTGGGTCAACTCTGGCAGAGCTCGTCCGACGATGACTGGCGCACCATCGTGCAGTTCGACGTGACCAAGCTCAAGGGCTCGACGATCAAGAGCGCGGCCGTACTGGTCAACGTGCGGCACAGCGCCAACTGTTCTCCGTCACCGTTCCAACTGTGGCGTACCAACGCGGTCGACAAGTCGGCGTCGGTGACGTGGAACAGCACCAAGGGCAAGTGGTGGAAGGCGCTGGGTTCGGTCAACGCGACCGCGAACAAGAGCGCGTGTCCGAAGGGCAATGACGAGGTCCGGTTCAACCAGACGGCGGTCAAGTCAGCCTTCCAGGACGCGACGAAGTACACCACCATCACGTTGTCGTTTCGGGCCAAGAGCGAGTCGGACGACTATCAGTGGAAGAAACTGATCCCGGACTCGGCGTACCTCGACATCGTGTACAACCACACCCCCGGCAAGGCGGGCAGCCAGGCATTCAGTCCGTGTTACGCCGCATGCGGCAACGGCACGGCCGTCACGTCGACGCCGAAGCCGACGCTGAGCATGAAGGCAGCCGACGCCGACGGCGGCAAGCTGACATACGTATACGAGGTCTACGCCAGCAACAAGAGCACCCTGAAAGCCACGTCTGCGAAAACCATGACCGGGATCGCGAGTAACAGCCAACGGCCCTGGACACTGAAGACCGCGCTGGCTGACGGACAGTACTACTGGCGCGGCAAGGGCTGTGACAGCTACATCTGCGGCTCGTATTCCGACTGGTTCGGATTCAAGGTCGACACGGCGAACCCGAACAACCCGAAGGTCACCAGCGAGAAGTACCCGGCTGTCGGCTGGAACGGCGGGCCGGGCGTGCCAGGTGTATTCAGATTCGCCCCGGGTGGGTCCACCGACGGTGTGAAGACCTACACCTACTCATTGAACGGCGCCAAGGAGGTGCAGGTGTCCCCGTCGTCGACCACCGGTGAGGTCGAACGGGAACTTGTGCCGACCAAGGACCTGACGAACACGTTGCGCGTCAAGGCGATCGACACAGCCGGGAATCTGTCGGGAGCTGCCGACTACCTGTTCAAGGTTCGCCCGGTGGGCGATGCCTGGTACTGGTCACTCGATGAAGGAACAGGCACGACCGCCGCCTCGGAACCAGTGGGCAACCGCCCGGCCATGATCACGGGTACGGGCACCGCCTGGTCGGAGGCCGGTAAGGAAGGTGAGTCCGGCCTGAATTTCGCGGGCGCTGGTGATGCCGCCACCTCCTCGACGGTGCTCAACACGCTCTCTCCTGCCGGCTTCACCGTCGCCGCATGGGTACGTCTACCCGCCCCACCACCCGCCGACGGCGAATCGGACCCGGGCAGCGACCCGCAGCCCGAACCCGGCCCCGGCACCGGTGACGACCCCGACGAGGAACAGAACCCGCCCGACGACCAGCAAACCGAAGAACCGTCGCCGCTGCCGGCGGGCAACCACACCGCCGTCTCCCAGGACGGAGTCCACACCTCGATGTTCCAACTCGGCTACCGCAGCGATGTGGACACCGACGGCGACACCGTCAAGGACCCCGCCTGGTGCTTCACCGTGGCGGCCACCGACACCACCGGCGCCCCGACGACGAACGCCTGCACCGCCAGCTACGTCGAAGCAGGCGCCTGGGTACACCTGGTCGGCATCGTGAACCCCATGACCAGCCGCATCCAGTTGTACGTCAACGGCACACCGGCCACCGACGGCGTGCTGGTCGAGCAAGCCGGCACCGCCACTTGGGAAGCCACCGGAAAGTTCGCGATCGGCCGCGGCTGGACACTGCCGCTCAACAACCGATGGGTCGGCGAGATCGACGAGGTCCACGCCACTCCACGTGTCTGGACCGAGCAGGAGATCTACCAGAAGGCCCAAGCCGAGGAAACCCCGGAAGCCTGATCCGAACCAGATCCCGTCCCGGGCATCGCCATACGGTGCTGCCCGGGACACCTTCACCGACTTCAAGTGTCATGCCGGCCCGCGTCGGCACATGGGGGACCGCCGCGTCGGCGGCTGACAGGAGACTGATGTGACGGCGAACGCCGCTCTTTCCCGCGCCTACCGGCATGTGTGTCGTGAAGGCGCCCAGCCCTTGCGGATGTTCCTGGCTCTGCTACTGACAGTCGGCATCGTCGGACAGATCCCGGCCACTCCGGCAGCTGCGGCCGCGACAGCTGCCAAGCCCACCGACGTCAAAGGCATCAAGGTGACGCCGGTGGTGGCGAAGCCGCTGCCGGAGTACACCGCCGAGGACCGCGAACTCACCGAGGCTGATCTGCCGCCCGATCCCGAGGTGCCGGCCGAGGAGCAGCTGGTTGACCTCACCCAGCAGGCCTCGACCCGGGTACGAGCCGGTCAGCTGCCCGTCTCGGTCGCACCGGCTGCCAAACTTCCCGCCTCCCAGAGCTCGGCTGCGCGAGACGGCTACAACACCGTACGGAAAGTCCGGGTCAGTTCACTGAGCCGCAGCTCCGCCGAGAAACTCGGTGTGCGCGGTCTTGTCGTTCGTGTCGGTCGCGCCGACGGCGTACAGCAGGCCGGGCAGGTCCGCCTGGCCGTCGACTACAAGGCGGTAGCTGGCCTGTTCAGTCGTGACGCGCTGAGCCGCCTGCGGCTGGTGCAACTGTCCGATGGCCGGCCGGTGCCGTCGACCAACGACGCCCGCAGCTCGACGGTCACCGCCACCGTGTCCCTGGCCGCGGCGGGTGCGGTGTCCTCGTTCGCGGTGGCCGCCGCGCCGGAGGGTGAGAACGGCGACTACAAGGCGACCACGCTCACGCCTGCCTCGACGTGGCAGGTGTCGCAGCAGAACGGCGCGTTCGCCTGGTCGTACCCCATCAAGGCCACGCCGCCGCCCGGCGGCATGGCACCCGATCTCAAGCTGGGCTACTCCTCGGCCGCGATCGACGGGCGCACCTCCGGCAACAACACCCAGGGTTCGTGGATCGGCGACGGCTGGTCACTCGAGCCGGGCTACATCGAGCGCAGCTACCGCTCCTGCGCCGATGACAAGGGCAAGCAGGACGACAACGAAGCCAACAACAAGGACGTCTACGGCGACGACCAGTGCTGGTTCAACGACAACGCCACCATGTCGTTCAACGGTGCGTCGACCGAACTGGTCAAAGACGCGGCCACCGACAGCGGCCCCGGCGACACGAATGTGCGCTACCACGGGGTGGCCGATGATGGCTCGCGCATCGAGCAGGTCAAGGGTGTGGACAACGGCGACGACGACAAGACCTATTGGCGCGTCACCACCGTCGACGGCACCCAGTACTACTTCGGCCGTGGCACCACCGACGGCGGCACCTCCTCCGGTGAGCAGACCAAATCCACCTGGACACTGCCGGTCTACAGCAACCATCCCGACGAGCCCGGCCATGACAAGGACTTCGCCGAGTCGCGGGTGACCCGGGCCTGGCGGTGGAACCTCGACTACGCCGTCGACCCGAACAGGAACACGATCACGTACTTCTACGGCAAGGAGACCGGCGCCTACGCCCGCGAGGGTGACGAGGACAAGCGCACCACCTACGACCGGTCCGGCTACCTCACCAAGGTCGAGTACGGCAGCCGCAGCGACGCCGCCGCCACGGTGTCCCCGGTCAACCGGGTCGTGTTCGACACCGTCGACCGGTGTATCGGCACCTGCCGCACCAGTAGTGACAAGCCGATCGTCAAGCGGTTCCCGGACACGCCCTGGGACCAGTACTGCGACCAGGCGCCCTGCAAGACGCAGTATTCGCCGACGTTCTGGACCAACCGGCGCCTGTCGGAGATCAGGACCCAAGTCTACTCCGGCAGCGGCGCCGCCTACACCACGGTCGGCACCTACAAGCTCGCGCACGCCTACCTGCAGGCCGGTGGTAACGAGAGCACCCCGATGTGGCTCAAGAGCATCACCCACACCGGCAACGTGACCAGCGCCGGCGGCCCCGCGGTCACCGACCCGGCCGTGGTGTTCAACCCGAACGCCGACGTCATGCCGAACCGGGTAGACACCCCCAACGGCCATTCGAGCCTGTTCCGCAGTCGTATCGAGACCATCACCACGGAGTCCGGCGCGCAGATCGGCGTCACCTACTCCCAGCCCGAGTGCGACGACATCACCCTGCCCGAACCGTGGGCCAACACCAAGCGCTGTTTTCCGCAGTACTACGCCGCCGAGGGCGAAGACTCCAAGATCGACTGGTTCAACAAGTACGTTGTGACCCGGGTCGACGTCTACGACAACACCGGTGGCTTCGATCACCAGCAGACCAACTACGACTACCTCGACAGCCCCGCCTGGGCCTACGACAATTCCGAACTGGTCAAGCCGAAGCGCCGCACCTGGGGCCAGTTCCGCGGCTACGGCAGGGTGCAGATTCGTACCGGCGTCGACGACGAGGTCCAGTCTCGGACCGAGTACCGCTACTTCCGCGGCCTCGACGGCGACCCCCAGCCGACCGACGGAGAACTGCCACCCAAGGGCACGCCACGAGACGTAAAGACCGAGGATTCCCTCGGCGGCAAGGTCACCGACCACGAAGCGTTCACCGGCATGCTCCGGGAACAGATCGACTACAACGGCACCGACTGGGTCACCGGCACCCTGAACACGCCGGTCGCGCAAGGCCCCACCGCCTCCGCCGGACCGTTGAAGGCCTGGAAGACCCACCTCGAGACCGTCCGCAAGCGCACCAAGTTGGCCAACGGCACGACCCGGTGGACCAAAACCATCACCAAGGTCAACGACGACAACCTGGTCAGCGAGATCAACGACCTCGGCGACGAAGCCGACGCCGGCGACGACCGCTGCACCCGCACCGAATACACCCGCGATGAACTCGCCTGGATGCTCGACCGGGTCAAGCGCAAGGTCATCGACGGAGCAGGCTGCAGCACCGCCAGCAAACCCGAACACGTCCTCAGCGACATCCGCACCTACTACGACAACCCCGACACCTACGGCGCCGCCCCGACCCGCGGCCTGCCCGTACGCGTCGACCAGGTCGACCGCTTCGACGGCAGCACGCCGATCCTGGTGACCGCCAGCCGCACCGGTTACGACGCCACCGGCCGCGCCACCAAACAGACCGACGCGCTCGGACACGTCACCACCACCGAATTCACCCCCACCATCGGTGGCCCGGTCACCCAGACGAAGAACATCAACGACCTCAAGCAGACAGCGACGCAGACGTTCGACCCCGCGCTGGCCGTGGCGACGAAGGTGACCGACGCCAACGGCCTGGTGACCGAGTCCAGCTACGACGGCAACGGACGGCTGCTGGCCGTGTGGGCGCCGGGACGCGACCGCGCCACGTTCAAGACCGATCCGTCGGTCAGCTACACCTACAACCTCAGCAAGACCGCACCCAGCACCGTCATCACCAAGAACCTGATGCCGTACGGCTCGAAGAACTACCGCACCACCGTCGCGCTGTATGACGGCATGCTGCGGCTCCGGCAGACCCAGACGCAGACCCTCGCCGGCGGCCGGGCCGTCGCCGACACCGTCTACAACACCCGCGGTTTGGTCGACTGGACCAGCAGCCCCTACTACGACATCGACAACTCTGCACCCAGCACCACCCTGGTCACTCCTGTACGGCGTCCTGAAATCCCTGCGGTGACCGCGAACGTCTACGACGGCGCTGGCCGGATCACCGATGCGATCTTCAAGGTCAACGGCGATGAGGAGTGGCGCACCCACACCGACTACGCGGGGGACAAGGTCAACGTCACCCCGCCCGACGGTGGGATCGCCACGACATCGATCACCGACGCCCGCGGAAACCTGGCCGAACTGCGTCAGTACAAGGACCCTGCCAAGGTCGGCGGCGACGACGCGGCGACTTTCGAGAGCACCGTTTACCGTTACAACAACCGCGACGAGCTGACTTCGGTCATCGGACCGGGTAAGAACACCTGGACCTACCGCTATGACCTGCGGGGCCACAAGATCGCCCAAGAAGATCCTGACGCGGGTACGACGACCAGCGGTTACGACGACGCCGGTCAACTGAGCTGGACCAGGGACGCCCGCGGCAAGACGCTGTACTTCGACTACGACGAGCTCGGCCGCAAGACCGCCGAACGGCAAGGCGCCGCGGACGGCCGCAAGCTTGCCGAGTGGAAGTACGACACGCTCCCCTACGGCGTCGGTAAGCAGACCAGCGCCACGCGTTATGAGTACGACCAGGCTGGCAACGCCTCCGCGTACGTCACCGCCACCACCGGATACGACACCGCAGGCCGCCCGAAGGGCACCTCGCTGACCCTCCCCAGCACCGACAGCGACCTGTGCGTGTCCGGGGAGGTCAACCCGTGCACCTTCACCCAGACCCTGGGATACCGACCCAACGGCACCGTCGAGAAGGTCACCACCCCCGCCGTGGCGGGTCTGCCCGCTGAGACGGTCACCACGCTGTTCAACCCGATCGGTCTGCCCAACGGACTGATCGGCAAGCAGATCTACGCCCAGGAGATCGTCTACAACCAGCTCGACCAGCTCATCGGCCAGAACCTCGGCGAACACGGCGCCCGCATCGCGTTGACCTACGGCTACGACGACGCCACTGGACGGCAAAGCACCTTCAACGCCGTCCCTGAGCTGAAGAGTGACGTCTACAACCTCGGCTACCGCTACGACGACGCCGGCACCATCACCGCCATCACCGACACCCCCGACGCCGGGCAGCCGGCCGAGACCCAGTGCTTCCAGTACGACCACCTCAAACGCCTCACCGAAGCCTGGTCCCAGACCGCCGCCACCTGCCCGGACACCATCAACTCCACCGCAATAGGAGGACCCGCCTCATACGGCAGGTCCTACACCTACGACGACTCCGGCAACCGCAAGACCGAGCTCATCCACCAGACGACCAAAACCACCCGGACCTACAACTACCCGGCCTCCGGCGGGCCTGCAGGCAGCAAGCCGCATGCGGTCACCTCGGTAACCGCAACCGGCGGCAGCACCGCCACCCTGCAGTACGCCTACGACGCCACCGGCAACACCCAGTGTCGCCCCACCGGAACCGCAGCCAACATCTGCAACAAGGACGGCACAGCCGGGACCGCAAGCCAGGCGCTGACCTGGAACGACCAGGGCAAGCTCAGCACGAGCACCGACGCTACCGGCACTACCAGCTACAGCTACGACACCACCGGCGACCGGCTGATCCGCCGCGACCCCACCGGCACCACCCTGTACCTGCCCGGCGGCCTGGAGATCCGCAAGCCGAAAACCGGCTCGGCGGTAGGAACCCGCTACTACGGCCACGCCGGTGCCACCATCGCCGTCCGCACGCCGACAGCCCTGACCTGGATGGTCAACGACCACCAAGGCACCGCGACCGCCACGGTCACCAGCAACACCAACCTCACCGTCAACTGGCGCCGAACGATGCCATTCGGCGACGACCGCGGTACCAAACCCTCCACCTGGGCGGGCGACAAGGGCTTCGTCGGCGGCACCCGTGACAACACCGGCCTGACCCACCTCGGCGCCCGCGAATACGACCCCGCACTGGGACGCTTCATCTCCGTCGACCCGATCATGGACCTGGCCGACCCCCAGCAATGGAACCCCTACTCCTACGCCAACAACACCCCGATCAGCGCAGCAGACCCCACCGGCCTCAAAGCCGACTGCGGCACCGGCGGCGTCCACATGCCCTGCACAGGCGGCGGCAACACCGGCGGTAAAGACGACGACGAGGGGGACAAGGGCGGGGACACCGGCAACGGCGGAGACAACGGCGGCGGCAGCAGCGGCGGTAACAACGGCGCCGGTTCATCCAGCGGCAACGTCGCCCAAGCCGTACCCGCCGTCCAACAGAAAGAAAAGTGCGGTTGGTTCGCACCGGTCTGCAACGGCTGGCAACGCTCCATGGAATGGGTCCACGAGAACCAGGACACCCTCGGTCAGATCGCCATCGACCTCGCCGAGATTGAACTCGGCCTCTTCGCCATGGAAGGCGGGGGTGCGCTTGCAGCGTCGGGTGGTATCGCTATAGCGGGTTCTTGGGGAAGCCTGTCTGTCGCTGCTGCACCCGCCGTCGCACTCGGAGTCGGCATCGCCGTCGGCGGAGCTGGGGCTGCCGGACACGGTGCCAAAAACCTCGGGCAACACATCGACGATCTGCACTGGAGCAACAGGGCGACAGGTGCCGGCTCAGGGTCAGGCCAAAGCGCAAAGCCCTCCGGCGCCAAAGCGGTGGAGGATGGCGACTTCGATCACGTCCGGAGCCGCCATCGCGAGGGAGGTGAGGAACAGGGACTTGACGACAAGGCAGGCATATTCACCGGCAAAGAAAAAGATCTTCGTAAAAGACTTGCGGAGGCGGTTGACAGGGGGCGGGGAAGGCCTAATACGCCCGATCCGGCGACTAAAGAACCTCGGCCTGGAACTGTATACGAGTGGGACTTTGGTGTGCCCGTCGGCCGCGCAGGCAGCGGAAATGGAGGTGGGGAACTCACCCGAATCGCTGTAGTCGTCAACGACGGTAAAATGGTAACCGCGTACCCCTACTAGGTTTGAAGGTCAGCATGGTGATCGTAGACTTCGTTGTCCCTGACTTCGATTCAGTATTAGGTCGAAGCTGGGTCAAGGCCCTTGAGGGGGACGCGCAGTCCATCCAGGCCGCAACGCTCCAATACAAGTTGTTCTACTCGCAAGTCGAGTTTTCCATCGATGGCGTAAAGTTTCTATCGAAGGGCAGCTTTGTCCCGCTAGTCGACTTGGCTCTCGGGATGTCGGGCGTTGTCGATCGCCTGGCCGGTAACTCTGATGGCGCCCTCGACTTCACCGAGCATGACGAGGTTATAAGGTTCGTCGTCAGTGGTGAAGACGTGGAAGTCGTCTCGTCGAAAAGTCCGGCCTCTGCCGCTGCGAAAAAAGCGGACACTATTGACGCATTGACCTCCTTTGTGGAGCGGGCATACGACTCGATAGTGGCCTTCCATCCGGCGATATCGGAGAATGCAACTGTGGCTCGTCTACGTCATGCGGACTAGTGCCCACGCCGTTCAATTGTGCGGTCGGGTAGATCGTCAAGGCATGTCTGATACGTAAAGTAGCGGAGCTCCGGTACAGGCGGTGTCGCCCTAAGGCTTCCCCGGCCCTGGAGCTCCGCTGGCTGACAGTCGCCATAACTCGGACGGTGCGGGTCGCAGCGAAGGGCTCGCGCCAGGTCATCTGGGCGAGTTGAACCGGCTGGTGCCGTTCGAAATGGTCGATGGTTCCTGTCCACGAGCAGGCGTACCGAGTCCCGTGTCCGGCTGCTATCGGCCCACTTCGAGGTGTAACTGCTGCGCCAGGAATGCCGGCAGATGTGGTCCGAACTGACCAGCGCATTTGCAGGGCCTGCCGCTGCCGTCGCCGATCGGCAGCGCAGTACGCAGGCCGTTCACTTCGCCTACACGATTGCGGCTCGATGGGTCCGTACCAGAGCCCCAAGATCGGTGTTTCCGGCTCTTCGGTGAGTAGGCTTCGGCGGCCGGCCAGCGGTCACCGAAGGTGATGGTTGTGTCGTTCGGAGGCGCCGGTGTGGCTAGTACGGCAGCCGCCGTTCGTGAGGTGACCTCGGATCCCGCGGAAATGAAGACGGCCACCGCATGATCGTCTGTGCGTTGTGGACACAACATCAGACCTTGCGGTGGCCGAGAGCCACAGCGTAGAGCCTGCCCAGTGGCGACGAACCATCGACCTGGTGACCGGGTCGTTTGCGGGACGGTTCGCCCGGATCGAACCTCGCCGAGCGGCCGCGGGCTTCGTCACCGGCCTGCTCGCCGACCTGGAGATCAAGACATGCTGGCAGTTGGCTGAGCAGGCCGGGCATGCTCGCCCGGATGCGATGCAGCGGCTGCTCTACCGGGCGAAGTGGGACGCCGACGCCGTGCGTGACGATGTGCGCAAGGTCGTCGTCGACCGGCTCGGTGACCCGGACGGGGTCTTGGTCGTCGACGAGACCGGCGATCTGAAAAAGGGTGTGCACACCGTCGGTGTCCAGCGCCAATACACCGGAACCGCGGGACGCATCGAGAATGCCCAGGTCGGTGTGTTCTTGGCTTATGCGAGCCGACACGGTCATACCCTGATCGACCGGCGGGTCTATCTACCGACGTCCTGGACCGGCGACCCCCAGCGGTGCGAACAGGCCGGCGTGCCGGACGACATCGCGTTCGCCACCCGATCCGAACTGGCCGACGACATGATCACCGCAGCCGTCCAGGCCCTGGTCCCGGCCAGGTGGGTCGCCGCGGACGAGGCCTACGGCAACAACACTCGGCTGCGGGGTGCACTGCGCAAACTCCGCCTGGGTTACGTCCTGGCCGTCTCCTGCGATCATCTCGTGCCGATCGACGGCGGCAAGACCCGCTGCCGCGCCGACCGGCTGGTGGAGAACCTGCCCGCCACCGCATGGACCCGCCGCAGCGCCGGCGACGGGTCGAAAGGTCCCCGGTTCTACGACTGGGCCTGGCTGGCCGATGTCGGCGCCGACGGAGATCCCGACGACGACGGCCGGCACAGTCTGCTGATCCGCCGCAACAACACCACCGGCGAGCTGGCTTTCTACCGCTGCTGGACACCCGGCCCGGCTACCCTCGCTCAGCTCGTGCGGGTGGCGGGAGTTCGCTGGATCGTGGAAGAAAGCTTTCAAGCCGGAAAGGGCCAGGTCGGGCTTGACCAGCACCAGGTCCGCCGCTGGACGTCCTGGCATCGGTTCACCACCCTCGCTCTGGCGGCCCTCGCCGTTCTCGCGATCTGCGCCGCCGATGCCCGAGCATCAGATCGCCACGCTCAGCCCGGCATGATCGAGCTGACCGTCAACGAGATCCGCCGCCTGATCAACGTCCTGCTTATCCGGCCGACCCGGAGTATCGCCTACCGTTTGCGCTGGTCAAACTGGCGACGCCGCCACCAAGCCCGAGCCAGACGAGCCCACTACGCCCGCCGCCTCCCCCTCGAACTTCAACCATGATCACGAATGGCGGCTGCCGTACTAGTCATGCCGCCTGTCCCTTCCGGCATACCCGATGGTTGTCAGGCTGATCGCTGCAGGCCGGCGATCAGCTGGTCCGTCAGCGCGACTGTATCGTCGGTGGGCTCGGTCTCGATGTCGGCCAAGGCCCGATCGAGGGCGCGGCGCAAGGTGCGGATGGCGTCGGTGTGGCCGAGGGCGGCGTGGGCGCGCATGGCTTGCCGGTAGAGCTGTTCGTTGCAGGGGCTGTGGCCGATGGCTGCCTCGAGTACCCGGATCTGTGCCGCGGGGGCTTCGGTGAGGGCGTCGGCTAGGGCGAGGTGAGCGTCGAGGGCTTGTTGGCGGATGGCTTCGCGGTAGGGCTCGGCCCATTCGTAGTCGGCGCCGTCGGCGAGCGGCCCAGAGTAGGCGTCGACGGCGCGGTGGAGTGCGTCGATGCGCTGTTGCGGGTCGGTGGCGTGGTGGGCTTCGCGGATCGCGGCGCGCATCCGCCACAGGTCGATGTCGATGGTGTCGGGGTTGAGGGTGTACCTGCGGTGGGGGTGGGTCAGGTAGGTGGCGGGACCGCCGATGCGGCGCATGACCGCGCGCAGGTCGGAGACGTAGGTGTAGAGCCGTTCGGGGGCCTTGCTGGCTGGGGCGTCGGGTAGCAGATCGTCGAGGATGGCTTCTGTGGTGGCGCTGCCGTCGTGGACGGCGAGGTAGACGAGCAGTTCGAGGGCTTTCTTGCGGGGTAGCCGGTCGGGGTTGGTGGCGACGATGCCTGCCTCGCCGAGCACGGTCACTGTCACGTGCCCCGCCATTCCGGAGTCGTCCGTGTTCTGCGGTGATGACGGCGGGGGTTCGCTGGTGAAGGTGGTCTCGGGGTCGGGCCATTGCAGGACCGTGTCCAGGTCGGTGTAGCGATCGTCGGCGGGCACCTGGGGCTTGTTCGTCACGGCCGACGCCTGCGGTGGGCTGGATACGGGCTCCCCCGTGTCGGATTCCGCCAAGGGTGGCGCGACTTCGCCGTCGCTAACGGCAGTCAAACCGGTGGGGGTGAGCCGCCACCGGGTCTGGCCGGTGTCGGTGCGGAAGATCTCGGCTTGACCGGCGTGTTCCCATTGCACGAGGTGGGCGGTGGCTGCAGGGAAGGGCAGGTCGAGGTGGGCGCCGATCCCGGCGGCGGTGGCGTCGCCCAGGTCCGCCAGCGCGGCCAGGACCCGGCTCGCGACGCCACCGGCGGTGGCCAGCGATCCGGGCGCAATCTCCTCGGTGGGTTGGCGTGGCAGGGGCTCGACCGAGGGAGGCGTCCGTGGTAGGCCGGTGTGGGCTTCGGCCAGGGTGGTGATCACCGCGGCGGTCTCGTCGGGAGTGAGAACTGCGAGGCGGTCGACGTCGGCGGGATGCCGGCCGTGGCGGCTACCGGTGCCCGGTGTGGTGGAGCCGTCGGTGTCCACGATGACGGTGTCACCGGCGGGCCAGTCGCCGAGTAGGACGCCGTGGATGTCGAGGCGTTGACCTTGGGCGAGCAGTGCGGTGATGCGGGTGCGTTCGTGGCTGCCGGCGGCGTCGGCCAACAGCAGCATCGGTGGGGTCGGCTCTTCGTAGGGGTCGGCGGTGCGCATCGCGGCGATGGTGTCGACCTCGTGGGTGTAGACCAGGCGGCTGCGGTGCAGGATCTCCTGCTCGAGCAGGGTGAGGGCTCCGGCGAGGTCGTCGGTGACGATCAGGCGTGGTGTGCGGGGCAGGGTGACCGCTGCTGTGCCGAGCAGGGTCGCCGCCGTCGTGGAGGGCAGCACGACCTGGCCGGGTGGGGCGTGTGGGTCGCTGTCGGCGAGTGCGGCGGTCAGGAAGCCGCGGGCGGCGGGTTCGGCGCCGGGGCCGGTCAGACCGAGCCCGGATGCCGGCCATTCGACCGCTGCCGGGTTCGTCAACGCCGGGACCACGGGACGGCCGCCGGCCTTTCGTGACGGCTTTCCCCGCCTGTCCTGTTCGCCGTCTGCTGCCGTCGTACCGTCGGGTTCGTCGGCTTCGGCCGACTCGTCGTCGCCGACCTGATCCACCCGGCTGCCGTCAGGAACGCGGAGAGGACGGGTAGCCGTGGCGGAGACCGGCGCCGCCGAACTCACCGCGGCATCGGTGTCGCCGGACTGCCGGTTTTCTCGCAGGCGGCGTCGGATCTCGGTGACCACCGGCGGCATCGGCGCGAGGTCCGCGTCGTCCAGCGGGAGGCTGGGTGACAGCGGGCGGCTGGTGTAGCGGCGGCGCCGGTGTGCCCAGACCAGCGTGATCGCGGCGGCGACGGCGGTGGCGAGGCCGAGGTCTAGCCAGCTACCGCTGGTCAGCGACACCCCGGTCTGCGGGCTACGGCCCTGGTCGACCTGCGACTGCGATGCGGCCGCCCCGGCGGAAGACACGGATGAGGGTGTCCTGGTAGGGGCGGAAGGTTCGACGACGCCGTCGCGTTCACCGGCTGGTGACGGTGCCGGACTCGGGTGCGCCGATGTCGAAACCGGTCCGGGGGTCGGCGTGGTGGGTGAGGTCGGCTCGGGTGCGGGCTTGGTGGCGCGGGTGGGCAGGGTGAGGGTCCAGCCGGGTTCGATGTGGTCGCCGCCGTGCATGCGGGGGTAGCGGTCGGTGTTGAGACGGTAGATCTGCTTCCAGCGCTGGGCGCTACCGAGTCGGTCCGCGGCGATCCCCCACAAGGTGTCGCCACGCCGGACCGTGACCGTCGATGACGACTGCTCTGTCCGGTGCTCATCACGGTGCACGGTGCCTGTCGTGGCGGTGGCGGTGGCGGTGGCGGCGTGGACCATGGCCTGCGGGCCGGGTGGGACGCTGTCTTGCGCGGCGACGGGGATGGCGGCCTGCGGTTGCGGGACGCCGACGGCTGTGGTGACGGTGGCGGCGCCCAGTAGCGTCGCGGCCAGTCCCTGTACCGGGCCGGGGAGGTAGATCGTCAGGCGAGCCCACCGCCAACGCCGCACCCGGGCCCCCATCACGCCGAGGACCGCGGCGACCAGCAGCGCCCAGATCAGCCACGCGCCCGCCTTGACGGTCGCTGCGACGTACTGGGGTTGCATCGGGTCGTCCAGCCAGTTCTGGATCTGCAGCGAGGACGGCACCCGGTCGGGTAGCGGGCTGCCGCCGATCGCGAAGAGCAGCAGCGGTACTGCGGCGAGCAGCGTCACGACGGTGATCGTCGTCCGGATCGCCGCCATCAGGCGGATCATCTCCTACCCCCTCCTGTCGTTGCCGCCTCGCGGCTCTCGGGATCTCCAAGAGCTCGTTTCGCCGGCCGCCGTCGGTGCGGTCACTTGACCGCGTCTCGGGTCTGAAGCGGTGTTGCGAGGCTAAGCAGGCAGTGACCCCGGCAGGAGCTTTTGAGCGCTCACAACCACTCACAACGACTCACACAGAATTACAACCCCAGGTCAGGGCCCCGCAGCCCCCCGAGCCTGGAGTGCGCACGTTTAGCGAATGTGGAGTGACTGATCGTCGATCTTCTGCTTCACTGGCTGTCGTGCATTCACGGCTGGCGATCGATTACGGCGCTGCCACGGTGCGAGCGGTCCTGGTCGCGCCGGGCGGTACGACAACACTGACCCTCGACGGCACGGGCGAGATGTCCACCGCCGCCCACATCACCGACGGCGGGATCGTCACCGGAGCGGCGGCATGGCGGCAGGCCGCCACCGACCCCGACGGCCTCGTCGTGTCACCGCTACGCACCGGCACGGGTCAGGTCACCGCCGGTGGACAGCAGGTCGAGGTCGTCGACCTGGTCGCCGCGACCCTGCGGCAGGTCGCGGCCGAAGCGCAGCGCGTCGCCGGGGAGCCGGTCGAGGATGTGCGCTTGGTCGTCCCGGCCGGGTGGGGACCGCGGCGCCGGACCTGGATGCGTCACGCCGCCCGCGGCGCCGGTCTGGCCGTGTCCCGCCTGGTCGAGGCCCCTGTTGCTGCCATTGCCCGGCTCGACACCCGCACCGCAGCCGCGGGCCTGCCGGGTGACGGCCGTCCGGCGCTGGTGATCGACGTCGGCGCGGGCTGCGAAGTCACCGTGGTGCAACGTGATCCAGCCGGCGCCGAGGTGGTGTCCACCCTCGCCGATCCCGACGCCGGCGGCGACCGCCTCGACGCCGCCCTGGTCACAACGCTCACCGCCACCGAGCTGCACGACATGCCGGCCGGGCAGCGGTGGCCGATGCTGATCAACATCCGCACCGCCCGGCATGCACTGTCCGAGCAGGTCGCGGTGACCATGCCGATGCCCGACGGCCAGCCACCCATGGTCATCAACGCCGGTCAGGTGGCCGAGGTCGCACGGCCGGTGTTCGAACGCGCCGGTGAACTGGCCGCGCAGGCCCTCGACAACGCCGACCTCACCCTCGACCAGGTCAGCGGCGTGCACCTGATCGGCGCCGCAGCCGTCACCCCCGGCGCCGGCGACATGATCGCGGCGAAACTCGGCGCCACCCCCGTGCCGGGGCAGCATCCTCACATGGCGGCGGTGCTGGGCGCCGCCGACGCCACCACCACCGAAGCCGCCGCGGTGGAGGAGCAGCAGCTGCCGCTGCCACCGGTGCGCAGGCTGATCACCCTCGCCCTTCCCGGCATGGCATCACTGGTCCTGTTCGCGTCCTACATCTTCTTCTCCGACGACTACCGCCTCGGCTACCACAACACCACCGCTCCTCTGGCGGACTGGGGCGTACCCGCCGTCGCGGCCACCCTCGCCATGATCTGCCTGCTCCAAGCCGCCGCGCTGTTCGCCGCCCTGCTCGACCACAACACCCCAACCACCACGGAGCAGCCGCCCGGCAGGATCAGCGGCGGCATCACCATCGCGCTGCTGGGCGGGCTGGCTACCGCCACCATGTACGCGATCACCGCCGGCCTGTACTTCAACCAGCCCATTCCGCGGCTGGCGCAGGGCATCGTGCTGACGGTCCTGCCGATCGCGGTGTTCGCCGCGGCCGTCGCCGTGCTCGCCTGGCGGCGCGGCGTCACCCCACCCGGCGGGTGGGACGGCTTCCTCACCTTCCCCGCCACCTCGATGATCATCGCCGTCGCCGGGATCGTCGCGGTGAACCTGTGGTACACCGTCGCCTGGCCTTGGTATTTCGCGGGCTGGTCGGACGGCATCGGCCTGGCCGGAGGCCTGCTGATCGGGGTCGCCGCTGCCTGCACCCTGGTGCGGCATCCCGGCGCCCGGCTCGCGCTGACTGTCCCGGTCGGCTTCTTCACCGTGATCATCTCCCGTACCGGACCCGCGCCGCTGGCCACCATTTGGGCGCTCGCTGTCGCCTGCTGGTGGGGCGTACACGTCTGGGGGCTGCTGCGCACCCCACCGATCCGGCGCTGACACGGACCTCTGACGTCATGCGCTGGATGAACCGCCTCGCCACCGCGCTGCTCGTGCTCGCGGTCGTCGCCGGCCCGCCGCTGCTCGCCGGGATCTGGTTGCAGCACCGGTGGCAGACACCGACCCGCGCGCAGATCGCGGCATGGGCCGAGCAGCCGTTGACCGCCGGCACGATCATCGCCGGCTGCGTCGCCGTCGCCGGGCTCGCCTGGCTCCTGCTCTTGACCCACCTGACCCGGCAGGCTCTGACCGGGTGGCGCCGGCGCATGCGACGCCTGCGCCGGCTGCCCGTACCCACACCCGCCCAGATGACCGCCAGTTCCATGGCCGGCGTCGCCGCGTTCACTCTGCCCACCGCCACTATCGACCACCCCCAGCCGCCGGTGGCCAGCGACACCCCACAGCTCCCGGACCCGGCAAGGCCCGACGTCCACAACGACCGACCGCCGCCAGCCCAGCCGGGCGTCGCCCTGCCCGGTGGCGGGTGGATCCCGTACCGCACCGCCGCAGCGATCACCGCGCTCGCCGCCGCGCTTTGGTTCCAACGGCGCCGCCACTACCGGCCCGACCCCGGACAGCCCCGCGACCACCACGACGATGCCGACCTGCAACCACTGCCCCCCACCGTCGGCACCGTCGCCGCCGCGCTCGCCGACAACACCACAGGAGCCGACCGCACACCGCCACCCCAGCTTTCCAAGCGGCTGCCCGAGGGCGTCCTACTGCTCACCGGGCCAGGCGCCGCCGCATCCGCCCGGGGGCTCATCGTCGAGGCCGCATTATCTGACAGCTCCACAGTGTCCATGCATCCCGACGACCGTGGCGCCCTGCTGCCCCTCAGTGGCCCGGCAGTCGCAGAGCTCCCGGCAGGAACCGGTGAACACGTCATGGCCCGCACCGTTGTCGTGTTCAGCGAAGGCCCGGTATCGGTTACGCATCGCTGGCATGTCGCCAGCGACGGCACCGCCACCGGCTCTGACCTCACCGAGCCGCGCCGGCTCTGCACCCTTAATCCGCAAACAACCGCCGACCTGCTGACCTTCATCCGGCGCTCGCAACAAATCCCACCCAGCGTGAGCCCACCTTCCCCAATCGCGCCCAGCCGGCCGCCAGCGGCTGGTCCGGAGCCGGCCCCGGCCACCGACGCGCGCCTGATGCTGCTCGGCAGTTGTCACCTGACCGTCGCCGGTGAGCCGGTCCGCCTACGACGCACCGCTGGCCTGCAGGTCCTGGCCTACCTCGCCATCCACCCCGACGGCGCCACCCGCAGCGAACTCACCCGAGCCATCTGGCCCCACCTGCCACCGGCCACCATCAGCCAACGCCTGCACACCACCCTGGCCGACCTGCGACAACAACTACGCCCCCTCCTCAGCGACGATCCCATCATCCGACGCGACGACCGCTACAGGCTCAACTCCCGCCGCATCAGCAGCGACCTGCACCCATGGCGCACCGCCGTCAACGCCATGACCCACGCCGTCAGCACCACGGACCGAGACCAGGCCTGCCGAACCGTCATCGACCTGCACCGCGGCAACCTCGCCGCAGAACACACCTGGCACTGGCTCACCCCCATCCGCGAACAAACCCGCCGCACCGTCATAGACGCCTACGCCACCCTCGCCGAACACGCCCACCCCGACCAAGCCCTGCCCTTGCTGCAACGGGCCATCACCATCGACCCCTACAACGAGGCCCTGCGCCAACAGGCCGCCGGCCTTTTGCGCGCTACCGGTGACCATGCGAGCGCCATCGAGCTGATCGAGCGGCTTCACCAGCGGATCGCCGCGGAAGAACACTTGCGGCGTTGACCGGCCCCCTCGTCCCTTGCGCACTGAGGCGCACCACTGATGCCTCATAGCACCCGGTCGTGACTCGCGTTGTGCCCTCATCCGAACCGGATGCGACGATGGGGCCATGGGCGTACAGCGGGGCGACCGGAACTTCCGGGACGTGATGCAACTCTGTGCGGCCATCAGGCAAGCCGAGGGTGTCCTGTTTCTCGACGGCGAGACCGCTATCCAGTTGAGGCAGCACCTCGCCGTCATCGACGAAGCTCTGATCGAAGGCCGCTTCGGTGAGGCGCAATTAGTTAGTTCACTGAAGGCAGTCCGCTACATTCTGATGGAGTCAGCCGACGGGCCGATCGCGCCTTTCCTTGCTGATTCAGTCGCCACCATAGTTGGCGACGGTCACGGGAAAATCTTTTTCAAGCCGCCATCATGAGAAACGAATCATCAACATAAAAATCTGATCATTCACATGTCATAATAGCCGCTGATTCACGAGGGTCGTTGACGCAGTTGCTTGCCCGCCATGCCGTGATTCCACTGATGATCGAGCACTACCCGGCCCAGGTGGAACCGACTCGGTCGATGAAGCCCGCAGTCGTCTGACCGAATTCTTGGAAGGCGCCGACGGTGACGACGCAGTCCTAAGCCGCAAGCTCGCCTGGTGCTCGTTACAGCCGACTTCGACCGCGAGATCACCACAGCCGTGCCGTGGCTGTCTGACGTCTACGGGCTGGATATCGGCTGCGTACCGCTGACACCGTGCAAAGCCGGACAGCGGCGCCTGATGGATGTCCAGCAAATCATCCCGTTACCGGAAGCTAGTGAGCCCCACCGTTTAGATCCGCCGCAAGCAGACCCAGGCTCGAGCAGCTAGCACGGATGGCCGCGACTGGACTTTGGTACGAGGTCATCACGCCTCAGGGCCCCCAGTGGTCCCGTGCGGAAACGATGGGCGGTGCCCACCATGGCTACCGCTCTGCACAACGCTGGCGCGACTGCCCATCAGTTCACTACCGCCATACCTCGTTCAAGGTGCCTGCCGGTCGACGGCATTTTGACCGGTGACGACCCTGCCCGGCCTTCCTGGCCGCCTATCCGGGATCAGTCAAACGCCTCGGTCGCTGGTTTCACGACGCGCCCCTGCACACCACGGGCGCACGTCGGGTGATGTCCAAGATGTAGGGCACTAATACTGAGCCGGTACTCGACCGGCTCGTAGCCCTGGCCCCTACCCCGGACTTCGGCTACGACCCCGTGGACGCGCCCGGGCCTGAACCACAGTCCCGCGGCGTGAGCACCGGCCTCCTGATCGAGTGTTTGCCCGCCGGCTCAGCGAGACTGACATATTACCGCGAAGTGTCACTTAAGCTACAAACGTTCCGCCCAGCACGCCGGTGCGGACGTGAGGCACACATCCGGTCGCTACTCGTGCCGGGCGCGATATCCGCGCTCATCGCTGCGCGCCGCGGCCAGAATGTCGTACCGGGGTCTTACCGTACTCGTGCGCAGAGGGGGCCGACTGTGGTGAGAGCCGGGAACGACGATCAGACCTACTGGGACTGGCAGCACAAGCTTGCGGGCACCCTGCTCACTAAACGCTCAGCCGATGAACCCTTCGTCTTCTTCGTTGATGATGAAGAAATTGCCCGGTTGTGGCCAGCCCTGGGGGATCCAGTGGACTCACTGAGATCCTCTGTCTGCCGTCAACTGCACTGGCAGAGCGGCGAAAGCCTCTTCCGCCCACTGGAAAAGATCAACCGGGACCGCCTTCCGGACACCATCCCCCTGACGCTGCCCATCCTGGCGGTGTCGGTGCTGGCTGCCAGCCGCATGAGGCGCGATGCGGTGTTCCAGGGCAGCGCCTATTTCATCAGGCTGGCCCAGGCACTGCGCCCGGAACTCACCGGTGCGCACCTGGAAGAAGTTAGACATCGCCTTTCTGGCGGCTTCGGGGTAGTTGCTGGTTTCTGGCAAGAGTTCGACCGGTGGATCCGGCATTCAGGGCAGTACGGCTTCAGCACGATCCAGGAACATGCACACCTCAAGCGCATCGGGTTCCCGCTCTCGCAGGCGCTCTTGCGAGAGTCAGACAGGATGCTCCTCACGGGGTTTTTCGATGCGCTTGAGTTGGCCGAACAAGGAGTTCCTTCCCCAGGAGCACTCACGTCCGCGTTACGCATCTGGACTAGCCGCTCCCGCGGGCTTTCAGAAACGTTTCTGTTTGCGCTCAGCGACCCGACCCTCTGCCCGGTGGTCACGGACGAGGTAGCACGCCTCGCCCGGAACTGGGACCGGGTAGTCCGAAGCCCGGGCGGCAAGCGGCGCCTGGACCTGCGCGTCGTCATCGACCTTGACGACCTCACTACACGCTGGACTGCAGCCCGCCTCCCTGATGTCACCACCGACACCCTCAAAACCATGGACGGCCGCTCGTTCACGGTCACCACACCGGAGTGGGGCAGCCAGTACACCGTCGCCGATGCGCCGCCACCAGCAGAGCTGACAGGCAAGCGGATCCAAGCTCAAGGCGAGCTCTGCTCCGCCGTCGTGCAAATACCGGAAGTCTTCGCCGCTCGTGAAAACGCAGACGCCGGCGGCTGGGTCGCTACCGACGGCATCGAACCACGCGAGGAACATCTCCTGATCGTTGCCGCCGAATTTGACGCGGCGGTAACAGGCCTGCTCGAGGAAGCCGCGGAAGCAGGATGGAAACAGCTCCCGCAGCGCACAGCTCACGCACTCCTGCCCGGGCATAGCCTGTACCGCCGGGTGCGCTTGTCGGATCCGGCCGCATTCGAACGCGGGATCAGCGGGCTGTCGCCGAAACTCATGCGCGCGCTGCGACCTGAGACGCCCCCGCGGCCGCGGCTAGTCAACGGCCTGAAGGTCGCATCCAACCTCGGTAGCCGCCACTACCTGCGCGGCGGGGAGCCAGACCTGCTACTTCCGGCAGGCCCTGAAACACGCCCGGTCGCCGTCTCCCTGGACGGCGCCGAACAACATCCGCCTTTCCGGGCCACTGGCTTTGCCATACCGCTCAGAAGCGTCGGTCCCTTAGCGGCCGGCCAGCACGAAGTGATCGCCGACGGAGACAGCCTTGTCTTCTACGTACACGACACCACCGACAGCGCGGACAGCCCCTCCGCCCACGCCACCATGGGGTGGCATCTAACCTCCGAGTCCGCCCGGCTGAGCTCGTCGGGACCCTTCGATGTGGCAGGCGCCGACACCTCAGGTGCCTGCCATGAACCCCGCCTTCTGCGCAGAATCAGCAACTGGCACGTCGTTGACAGGCACGGGCGCAGCCGGAAGCTGAACGCCCCAGCACCGGCCACCTGGACCGCGGCCAGCAACTTGCCGTCCTCGCAGTTCTACGAATTCATTGCCTCGCCCGACGACGTATGGCTCATAGAATTCCGCCACGGCAGCGCGCGCAAGCCCGAGCTCCTGCGCTGGCAGGACCCCATCTCTAAGCCGGTCGATCCTGCTGACCGGGAGATCTTGGCTGCGATCAGCACGTTCGCCGCCAGTGACCGGCTCCTCAGCCACTTCCTGAAGGTGCTGCAGCCATGAACCCTGGCGATCTGTTTGCCCGCTGGATGGCTGAGGTAGGGCGGGGCAGCACTGACCTGCTCAAGACCCGGCTCCAATGGCTAGCCAGCACTCTGAACCAGGGCATCAGCAGCACGGAGCCGGGGCGCTGGCTCCGCGACGCCGCAGCACTCGGTCACCTCGAAGTCGACTGGGTGGCCGGGCAATGGCGGGCTGCACCGCTCGTTATCACCAGGATCCCAGCCGGTGACGGCCTGGCGATGGTATGCGGCCTGCGCACCGAGGTAACCGATGCGCTGCTCCAGCAAACCGAGCTCGAACTTCACTGCATCGAACACTCCCCGGGCGACAGGGAACTACCACGGCCATCAACCATCTTCGCTCAGTACGACCCGGGAATAGACCTCGGCACCGTTGCTCAGCAGATCCGCGCGACCTACGTGCCATGCTCGGCTGAACTGCTGGCTACCAAACTCCCGGTAATCTCTGCATCCGTAGAAGCGGCACCGCCGGCTCGTGACAATCTAACCCTGGAAAGCTTCAATCCTCGCCAGCTCCAGTGGAATGACGCGACAGGCAATAGGACCCAGGCGGGAGCGTACCGGTACAGCCTGCACGGACATACAGAATTCCGCTGGCATGACGGCGAGACGTGGTGGCGAACCGACTGGTCCGGCTGCGTCTATCTGGCCCTGCGCGCAGACGGTATCTCTGCAATGCGGTGGCGCCCTGAGGGCCCTGGCGCTCGTACCGGCCGGCTTTTCGTCGACTGGGGCGCACCCCTGCCGCCGCTGCAGCAGCGAGCTGCGGTTCTGTGCAGCGGGCTCATGCCGCGCTTCGCTACGTCCGCACGGAGCGCCGCGTACGAAAACGTACCGCGGGTGATCGCCCAGCGGATCGCTTTTTCAATGCATCAGCGGCTCGAGGACACGTAAGGAAGATGGCATGACCATGGATCAGTCCGGCCTGTCGGTGACGGGAACGTTCGACCGGCTTAAAGATGCGTTCTTCCGCTACTACGACACGCCTTTCGGGCTGAGTGACAGAAGACTGCAGGACGAACGGCGAGAGCTGTTCGACCGCGACGGAGGTATCTATCGCAGGCCTATGGTCGAGCTCCGGCCTGAATATGTGTCTGCAGGGCGGACCCTGGACGAGTCTGTCAAGCTTGCTGGGGCACCGGCCGACCTCGCCGAGTTCGCGGCGGCTGGGCTTATCCCACCGGATCGACCTCTCTATGAGCATCAGGAGAGCGCCCTCACACTGGGTGTGGAGCAGGGCCGCAACGTCGTCCTCACCGCTGGAACCGGTTCAGGTAAGACCGAAAGCTTTTTGCTTCCTATCCTGGCAAGCCTGCTCGACGAATCAGCTGCCTGGCAGGGTGGTCCGGCTTCCTATCAGCCATGGTGGAAGAGCAACGCGGGATTCATTCCCCAGCGCCAGGGGGAGCATGGGCGCGCTCAGGCCGTCCGGGCGATCGTCTTGTATCCCATGAATGCGCTCGTCGATGATCAGCTGATCAGGCTACGCCGGGCCCTGGACAGCGACGGGGTTCGCTCGTGGCTCGATCAGCATCGCAGAGGACACCGGTTCTACTTCGGCCGGTTTACTGGATCCACACCCGTTACCGGCTCTAGCAGCAACGGCCGGGCTGTGGAGGAATTGCGCCGCTATCTGAGAGAGGTAACGAAGCGATCAGAGCGTGCCCAGGCAATCGGCGGCAACGAGGTGCCGTACTTTGTGCCCCGGCTCGACGGCGCTGAAATGCGCAGCCGCTGGGACATGCTGGATGCACCGCCCGATGTCCTCATCACCAACTACAGCATGCTGAACGTCATGCTGCTGCGTGAACGCGACGGCCGCTTCTTCGACAGCACGGCCAAGTGGCTCAAGGCCGACAAGAACCACCGCTTCACCCTGGCTGTGGACGAGCTGCACACCTACCGCGGGACAGCTGGCACTGAGATCGCCTTGCTGTTGCGCAACCTGATGAACCGGCTTGGCATCCCGGAAGGATCGCCGCAACTTCGCATCCTTGCAGCATCCGCATCACTGGACCCGGTTCGCGACCGCGGGTACCTTCAGGAGTTTTTCGGGATTGATCAGGAGACGTTCGAGTTCCTTCCGGGCCGCACCGTCCGCCCCGAGCCGCTGATGGCGGATATCAGCAGTAGCGCACAGGCCCTCGTTAGCACACCCGATGCTGCACAAGCTGTCGAAGTGGCAGAAAAGCACGGCGCCCATCAGGCGCTTTTCAGTGCTTTCTACTTCGATGCAGAAGGCCGGCAGCGCCCGCAGCCCGAGGCCAAGTCGGAGGAGGATCTCCGGAGGATCCTATTTCCCGGGGCCGACGCTGGTGAAGCCGACCGTGCGCTAGAGCGCCTGCTGACGGCCGCCGGGCACGCCGAGAACCGTAGCGGCTGGCCGAAGCTGCGCTCTCACTTGTTCTTCCGTAATGTGCCCGGGGTCTGGGCGTGCACCGACCCGTCCTGCCCGGAGGTTTCCCCACCACAGCCGGACCGGACTGTCGGGAAGCTGTATGGGGAGCCAGCTACCCGCTGTAGCTGCGGCTCGCGGGTGCTGGAGCTGCTCTACTGCCAGAACTGCGGCGACGTGATGCTCGGAGGTTTTGTTGCCGAGGGCGTTACCGCGAAAGACAAGTTTGAGGCGCTGCTGCTCGCTGACATCCCTGAACTGAGCCGGCTTCCTGATCAGGTACGCGTCGACCGGACAGCCGGTAACTACTTGGTCTACTGGCCACGGGAGCAGGCGCCCGAGTCCGACCCCTCGCAGTGGGTAGCCGACAGCGGCAGGGTTCAGTACGCGTTCAAGCCAGCCATCCTCAACCCCGCCTCAGGCGGGCTGAAAACGTCACGGCAAGGCCAGCACCGCACCGGCTGGCTGTTCCACGTCCGCACTACCAGCAAACAGGGTGCGGCATCACGGGACATCTTCTCCCTGCAGCCCTACCCCACCAAATGCCCCAATTGCGCCGACGACTGGGAGATTAGGTACGGCCGGGACGGCAAGACGCTGCCCCATACCGATCCGGCCCGGCAACGGTCCCCCATCCGGGGAATGCGAACCGGTTTCGAAAAGATCAATCAAGTACTCGTTACTGAGCTGGCGTCCCAGCTACCGGAGCCGCAGCGCAAACTCATCGTCTTCACCGACAGCCGCCAAGACGCCGCGAAGCTGTCCGCCGGCCTCGACCTCCGGCACTACCAGGACTTACTGCGCATCCTGCTGTATGAGCACATCGCGGAGGGAACCGGCGATGATGTATCGGACGCTAAGAAGTGGGTGACCGGGCAGGATAAGAGCCCAGAGAAGTTCGCGGCGATTAAGCGGCTACGGCTTAAAGATGATGCAGGGTACGCACGGCTGAGCGACCTCTGGCTCGGCGCGCCTGAGGAGGTCGGCGGAGAGCAAGCTTCCCTGGAGGCATCGCTTGCGGGCCGGCCTACCCTCAGGGCGGCCGCCGCGAAACTCGGCGACCAGCTCCTGGCCATGGGAATCAATCCAGGCGGGCCCGCACCGTCGGTAAGCGAATTTGTCTCAAAGACCGGAACTACAACACGCTGGTCAGAGGCGTACGACTGGACCGCCCCGACGCCCCGGCCGCGCGCAGGCCTGAGCCTGCAGCAGCAAGAACTCAAAGAGGAGGCTTCCTTCCGGCTCGGGAGTGAAGTTGTTCAGGGACTCTTCTCCGGAGCTGGGCGCGACTTTGAGTCACTCGGACTGGGCTGGCTCACCCTCAGCAGCGACACCCAGCCGGCCGAGATGGATTCATCGAGTCCCGCTGCTATCGGCAGGGCCAGTCTGCGTGTCCTGGCTGACTTGCGCCGATTCCAGGACTTACGCGAAGGCCAGCTCAAGCCTCACAAGAAGCTGCGAACCTACTGGGAGGCAGTCGCTGAGCAGCTGTCTCGTGACCCCGCCGAGGTAGCAGCTATAGCGGAGGGCTTCTGGGGTGACGCCGTCAAGGACTACATCATCAACCCCGCGAAGGTTGTCCTGCGCCCAGCGGAAGGCAAGGCCTGGGTGTGCCAGGTATGCCGGCGCCAGCACCTGCACCGCGGTGCCGGCCGCTGCACCCGTTGCCGGCGGGAGCTGCCTGTCAGCCCGGCTGCTGTCGAAAGCTCCGCCGACTACTACGCATGGAAGGCGGTCAACGGCCTCGGACGGTTTCGGCTGCACTGCGCAGAGCTCACAGGGCAGACCGACCGTGCCGACGCCCAGTCGCGGCAATCCCGGTTTCAGGGCGTCTTTCTCAGCACCAGCAATGAGGAAGATCCACGCCCTGACGGCGTCGACCTGCTCTCGGTCACCACGACCATGGAAGCGGGCGTTGACATCGGCGCGCTGGAGGCGGTCGTCCTCGGGAACATGCCGCCTACCCGGTTCAACTATCAGCAACGGGTAGGCCGGGCGGGCCGCCGGTCCTCACCAGTCGCTGTCGCGCTGACGGTATGCCGGGGGCGCAGCCATGACGAGTACTACTTCGAACGGCCGCACCTGATCACCAACGAGCCGACTCCCAAGCCCTACCTGGCCCTGGAGCGGGAGGAAATCTTCGTCCGTGCCCTGCATAGCGAAGTCCTCCGGATGGCATTCCTCGACCTCGGCCCGCAGCTTGCAGCTCAAGGTCTTGACCTAACCCACAATGTTCATGGCCAGTTTGGCCTGGTCGATGACTGGCCCGTCACCAGGCCGCTGGTCGAGTCATGGATCGCCGGGCACCACAGTGACATTGCCCAGGCTGCTGCTGCCCTCGCCCGGCAGGGCCCGCCAGAGTTGCGGAGCATCGACTGGGCTGGCCGCGTTCAGCAGGTACTTGTACAGAACGTGACCCACGTTGTCGGCAAGCCGGTTGGGCACGCCGAACTTAGCCAGCGGCTCGCCGAGTCGGGCGCCCTGCCGATGTTCGGCTTTCCTACCCGTGTTCGCTATCTGCATCTGCGGCGACCCACGCGCACATATCCCTGGCCTCCAGCTGGCACGGTCGACCGCGACCTTGCTATGGCCGTCTCGCAATTCGCCCCCCTCAGCGAAGTTGTGCGCGACGGGCGGGTCTACCCCGTTATTGGCGTGGCAGCGTTCAAGCCCATTGGGAACAAGCCACAGCCCGAATCCGACTCGCTTGGCCTTGAACGAATGGTGGCGGTGTGCCGCGCCTGCTCACATGTAGCCGAGCTGGAAGCGGGCGACTTGCCCGAACAGCCCGGCCCCTGCCCCCGGTGCTCCGCCCCGCCCGGGGTGTACGCCGTGGTGCCGTTGCGGGAACCGCTGGGATTCCGGGCGGGCCGCTACGAGGACTTCGATGGCAACTTCTCATGGTCAGCCCGGGCGATGTCTGCCAAAGCCAGAACAGATCTCGATCACCTTGCGCAAGCGCCTCAGCCCGGCATTCGCGCCTACAGCGGGCCCGGCACACGGTATGTGGTCAACGACAACGGAGGAAGCCTGTACCGCTTCGTCCCCGCAGCATCCGGCCTTGGTGACTGGGGAGGATGGGTGTCAGTCGATGCCATCGAGCGCGGCAAGGCATCACCCGGCTCCGCGGTCGCAGGAGCAGAACCGGTCAGCGTTGCACTCGGCGCAGTGCAGCCCACAGACTTCCTGTTCATCGGTCCCGACAAGCCCGTCATCACCGATGAAGGACTGCGCCTGAACCTGGTCATCGGCGCACGCCAGCCAGGCGGTGCAACCGACGTCGCCGACGGGCGCCGTGCCGCATGGTACTCACTGGCCTTCCTGTTCCGGACAGTTGCCGCGGCGGCATTGCTTGACGTCCAGCAGATGGAATTCGGCGCCGGCATCTACTCTGGCCTCGCCGACGGTGAGCCATCTGCCATGGCGTTCCTGTCGGACACCCTCGAAAACGGCGCAGGCTTCTGCACTTACCTGGGCTCACCCGATGTATTCCCTAAGCTGCTCGATGCCGCAGAGAACTATCTGGATGAACTGCGCGCGCCACACCACGCTTCCGAGTGCACGGCGTCGTGTTACCGATGCCTGCGCGACTACTCCAATATGGCCTACCACGCCCTGCTCGACTGGCGCCTGGCAGGCGATCTGCTCACCGTCATGCGGCACGGCAAACTCGCCCACGATCTCGGGCGAGAGCGCCTGCTCCTGGCCAAGTGGGCCGACGCCTATGGCGCCGAGGTGCAAGCCGGCGACGGCGCTCCCGTAGCGGTCCTGCGGGACCACCCCCTCTTCGGAACAAGTGCAATCATTGCCCGCCACCCTCTAGAGGCGGCCGAGCAGACACTGATGCCGGCCAGGCTTGCCATGACTGCGGCAACGATGGAGGCAACGGTGACAGGACTAGACCGAGTCGTCTTCGCGGACTCGTTCGCCCTTGACCGCAACCCCGCGCACGTTCTTGATCTGCTCGAGGAGGCAGACGCAGAGTGAGCACAGTGCAGCATGAGGAGCCGGGACACTGGCTATCCCCCAGTTCAGCGGCCCGGCTCCTCATCTGCCCGGCATCAGTAACGACGCTGCAACCGCAACCATCAGCACCCGCCAGCGCACAACCGGAGAACGCAGGCAGCCTGGTGCACCTGGCAGTCCAGTCCTGGATCAACGCGGGGGACTGGCAGGCCGACGACAGCACCGCCCGCCTGAGGACCCACCTGGCAAACGCCCAGTCCGCTCACGGCCTCAACATCGGCGCTGTCCCCGGCGGGAGAATGGCAGCCGCCCGCCTCCAGCTGCGCGCCCCAGCGCTGGCCGACACTCTTCGACGCCTCGCTCAGCACGCACGCATTCGTGCCGAAGTACCGCTCTATAACGCCGCAATCAAGCTCTGGGGCATCGTAGACATCCTCATCGAATCAGACTCGCTGGCCATAATAGATCTTAAAACCGGAGACGCTACAGAAAAAGCCGGGCCGGGGCAGCGCACCCGCCACCAGCTACTGGCATATGCAGCACTAGCCAGGGCATCACAATCCCGGTGGCCAGCAACGCTAGCGGTATTCAACCTTCATCATGGCTACCAGCCCATCTCGTACAGCACGAGTGAGGCAGAAACGCTCGTTCGCAGAATCATCGCCGCCCGGGCCGCCTGGGTGAACGGTCATCGTGCCGCCATCCCCCAGCAAGCCCACTGCCGGTCCTGCCCGCGGCGGCTCAGTTGCGGCCCATACTGGCAGGCCAGCGCACACTGGACGGATGAACCTTCCGTGGAGGGTACGGTACGCCGTGCCGTGGCCGCCGAGAACGGCAAGGTAGCCCTGGAGCTGGACACCGTGACCGGTCCAATATGGCTCACTAATGTAACGATCAAACCCGGAAGTGAGTACCTCATGGGATCTCGTGTGCGGGCGATTCATGTATCGGTAAGCCAGCGCAGGGAAGACGGCTCACGTATCTCGCTGCGGGCGACTGAACGAACAGATCTCAAGATTGCTTAGTTGGTCGTGGTGATTAGTGGCTTGTATATCAGGGCGCCGGGAAGGCGGCGGTAAGCCATGCCCGCACCGCATCAGTACTGGTATAACCGTGGGCGCGCAGCACCTCGACGATATCGCGCCCGCAGATAATCACAATGGGGGTGCTCATCCTCGCGGACCTCCTGGTATGCCTGACCATGGACGTAGGAGGTCGTCACAAGCACGCCGAACATGCGGTGCCGGATCCGGGATATCAGCCGTGAGGTCTCCTTGACGCCTACGGAGTTGGCGGGGCGTTGCACTTTGCTTCTAGGACGAAGTCCAGTGATATCTGGTCGGCGAGCGGGCCCAGTTGATAGACGCCTACAGCGTCGCGGCCGTAATCCCGGCTGGCCCGGGTGACGGCTGCCGCGCCCGTGGCAGGGGCTATCATCCGCCACAGCTGAAGGGCGCATGCCTCAAAATCGGTCCACCTGCCGTCGAAGTGATCTCTGATGGCGGCCAGGATGCTCTGGCCTTCCGGGTCTGCGGGTAGCTGCTCGGCCCGGCTGCGAACTACCTGTTGCTGGGGCGATCAATGCGCTGTAGGCGCGGCCACGAACCCATTCAGCCCATTGCGGTGGGCAGTGCTGGCTCAGGGGCTGCCCGCCGAGGATGTCGTTGAGCCATGCTCGCGAGACGACGGGGACGTCGAGCACAGTGAAGTGGGCACGGTAGTTCTGGAACCGCTGCCCACCTGAACTGCGCCATATGGCTTGCAGGTCGTCGTCTGAGCTCATGGACGCCGCCCCCGGGGCGAGGAGACCGCGGAATCGCACGCTGCGCCCTTTCGGGCCGGCCTTGGCAAAGAGCAGGAACGGGGGCACGCTCAGCCGGGCGCGGTCGTCGCCATGAGCTGCGTCGAATGCATCCCGCAGGATGATGTTTCCCCGGCGCGGGGTGTCGTGGAGCGGGCTGCCCGGTGAGCGGTTGTCCCCGAAGTAGGTGAAAACGCCAGTCTTTACGTCCAGCACGTCTGGCCAGTCCGGGTTGTCTCCGGACGTGTAGAGCACTGCGAGCCGGATGCCCCCGCGGGTGGGAGAGCCCCGATAGCGGAAGCCGCCCTGGTTGCCCACTGGCAGGAGCCTCTGGAGCGGGTCGTCGGCAGCGGTACCCGACACGCCACCCTCGTAGACGGCATCGAGGACCAGGTCGGCGACCGTAAGTGCGCCGAACGGAACGGAACTGCGCGCAGAGGTCACCGGCTCAGGATACGGATCACTTCAGCGCGCCGGCCGCCTGAATCGCTGGCTGCCGCCTTGTGGCGGCTCCTGAGGTGCCTGGTGGCGAGTACACCGCGGATCCGCATCCTGGCGGCCAGCAATGGCGTGCCCGGCGCGCAGACGCCGGAAGGCGGGTGACAGCCGGGCCAGCCTCCGGAAGAATTCCGCCTTATGACTCTGCCAGTAGCACTACCAGGTTTTGACCCAGCCTTAGACGAAGTCGCCGAGGCGATCCTGGCAGCGGATCCCACCGGCCGGCGCACCGGCAACGTCATGCGCCAGTCCTTCGACCAGCTCTATGACGGGGGACGCACCGGGGTCTACCACGTTGATCAGCTTTCCCCTACCCAGAAGACGCATCTCGGGACCTTCGTCGAGGTCAACATGGCGAAGGAGTTCAATTTTGAGACAGTGGGCGTGAAGTTTGACTACCGCATCGCTGGCCATGACGTCGACGCCAAGTTCAGCCTGTCCGGCGGCTGGATGCTTCCACCCGAAGTCATCGGTCACCTTTGCCTGGTGATGCAGGCATCCGACGACGAGGCCCGCTTTGACATTGGTGTTGTCCGTGCGTCAGCCGAGTGGCTGACAGCCGGCGGCAACCGGGACAAGAAGGTTGCCCTGCGTGCTGGGCACCGAGACAAAATTACCTGGATCCACCGCGGCGCAACGATGCCACCGAATGTGCTCGCAACCCTGGCCCGGCCGGATTTGGACGTCATCCTGTCGAAGAGGTCCGGGCAGCAAAAGGTCAACGAAGTCTTCCGCCGCGCCCCCGGCAGGCGTATCAGCCGTGCCGCCATCGAGACACTGGCGATGCAACGGGATCCGCTGAAGAGAGTTCGCCGGAACGGCGGAGCGCGCACCCCGCTCGCGAAAGAAGGCATGATCATCATGAACGGCGACTACACCTGGCAGCGTGACATCGTTGAAGCGCTTGGAGCTGAACCTCCGCAAGACGGCGAATTTGTGAGCCTCCACATCACCCCCGCCGAGCCCGGCTGGACAGGACCGCAGACCGTGATCGAGGGCCGGGCGTGGCGGCGTGGCACTCCCGCCGAGGCGCTCGCCAGCGCAAGCGAGCTACCCGAGGTGCTTCAGAAAGCCGGCGAGACGGACGCCGGAAGTTAGGCCAAGTGAGCTGGGACGATGCCGGCGAGGGCGGGGCTACAGCATGGTGTAGGCCCGCACCGGCTCGACAGCTCAACAGCGGCGAAGCCCGGCTTGGTGGCTATCACCGCGTACAACGAGCACTGACGAGCGTACAAACTCATCGCAAAACTTTGACGCTTAGCGCATTGGCATTCGGAACATGCCGCCGCCGCAGGGTGCCTCTTATTACCCGCTCGCCGGACTGGCGATGCTGGCCATTCGGCTGATGTGAGCCCTTTTCAGCGAAGCGCGCTACCAGGTTCCCTCAAAAGGGACGGCCCGCCGTGCCACGACTTGACGGCTGCCCGGTCATCGCGGATCGTCCAGTCAGCAGAAGCGAGGATGGCATCAGAATGATGCGGCGGTACCTAGGACGTAAGCCTCAGCATGCCGGAATCGCCGGGGCCGCACCGGCGGCCACTCACGGCGCACCAAGGGAGTGTTCAGGTAAGGCGGCGAACCCTCCACCACTGGGCCTTACCCAATGCCACAGGGCAGTAACGCTACGTCAGTTGCGACACGGCTCATAACTGGCAGCCCTATCGCACGCGCGTTCGGGTAAGTGCTGCAAGATACACAAGAAGACTTGCCGCAGGCGGGGCGCCGAGACCAACAGGGAGAGCAGTGACTGACCTGAGTGTCGTGGAGATTTGCGCTGGCGCAGGCGGTCAGTCGCTAGGCCTGCACCTGGCAGGCTTCCACCACAAGCTCGCCGTGGAGCTAGACCCGACCGCAGCTCAGACTCTGTCGGTCAACCTCCAGCGGCTTCAGCCCGACGACGATGTCAGCGAGATCGTCAAGGTAGGCGACGTTGCCGATGACGACGTGTGGGAACCGGAGAAGTACGCCGGGAAGGCTACGCTGCTCGCCGGCGGCGTACCGTGCCCCCCGTTCTCGGTCGCCGGCAAACAGCTGGGCTCTGCCGACGAGCGTGACCTGTTCGCCTGGGCGGTAGAGGCAGCCGGGCGCATGCAGCCGGAGGCAGTTTTGCTGGAAAACGTGCGCGGGCTCAATGACGCCCGGTTCGCCGGCTACCGCCAGGCAGTCGTCGACCGCTTCGCAGCACTGGGCTACACCGCCTTCTGGGAACTTCTGGAGGCCAAAGACTTCGGTGTGCCCCAGCTGCGGCCCCGCATGATCCTCGTTGCCCTGCGCCCGCAGTATGTCGAGTACTTCGCCTGGCCCGAGAAGTCAGCCGTCACCCGCACCGTGAGTGAAGTTCTCGGCAACCTGATGGCAGCTAACGGCTGGCGGGACGAATACCTCGCCAAATGGATGACCGCAGCTGACAAGATCGCCCCCACCATCGTCGGCGGCAGCAAAAAGCACGGCGGCGCCGACCTAGGCCCCACGCGCGCGAAGCGAGCCTGGGCCGAGCTGTGGACTGACGGGCATGGCCTGGCCGACAGCGCACCAGGCGAGGACTGGCAGCCTGAAAACCATCCCCGCGGGCCGAAGCTCACCGTCGAGATGGTTGCCCGCATCCAGGGCTGGCTTGGCGAGGAGTACAGGTGGGACTTCGAAGGCAGGAAGACGAGCCGCTACCGCCAAATCGGTAACGCCTTCCCCCCGCCTGTAGCACGCGCAGTGGGCGAGTCTCTCGCCCAGGCGCTAACTCGCACGCAGAAGTCAACGGCGGTTCCCGCACCGCGCCGGGTACACGACGAGGTGTACCGGCTCCTACGCGACCGCGACGAGCCCCTCACCGCCGAGCGCATCCAGCAGCTCCTTGGCAGCACGATGACCATCGAGAAGATCACTCAGCGCATCGAGTCTCTCGCCCGCGACTTCACTCTTGAGGTGCAATCACGCGGCGGCCGGCGAACCTACCGGCTCGGCGAATGGAAGGCCTTCCGCGGGCAGGACGACCATGACCGTCACCTTGCCTTCGCCGAAGCCAAGATCAGAGCCAAGGTCAGCTAGTTCAGCCGGTACAGCGCCGCAGGCGATGCCATGACCGGCCCGCCACAGCTCCGGCACGGGCCATCGACCTGGCCCGTGCCAGACGGGGTAGATTGCTGCAACGCGGCAGGGGCACAGTAGGCACATGTCTCCTGGCACACGCGAGCAGGCATGGGCTGCGGGCCGCTACCCCCAGCCCATGAACGAGGGCCGGTCGCGGAACATGCAGGCCAACAAGCGCACCGGCACCAAACCCGAGATTCGCCTGAGGGCGGCGCTTCATCAGCGCGGCTACCGGTTCCGCAAGGACCTGCGCATCGACCTGGACAACGCCCGGGTACGGCCGGACATCGTCTTCACACGCAAAAAGATAGCCGTCTTCGTCGATGGCTGTTTCTGGCACCTATGTCCTCTGCACGGGCGCCAACCCAAGGTCAACGACTGGTACTGGGGCCCGAAGCTACAGCGAACCGTCGAACGAGACCGCGCTGCCACCGCTGCCTTAGAAGCGGCCGGATACAGCGTCGTGCGGATCTGGGAACACGTACCGATCGACACCGCGATAGAAGAAATCGAACACGCTATGGCCAGGCGTACCGTAATGCCTTGATTCCGGGCAGTCCTCATAGCCATCGCTGCAGCCTCCAGCAGTCCCACGACATGCACTACCAGCGCAACCCCGGCGAGGCGAGGCAGGAACCGCGCCGTTCCAGGTCTCGCACGGCACACCGCGGTTGCGTTAAGTAACGAGCGTGGTGGCTGACAGTTTGCGGTGGAATACAATTTGTTGTTGTAGTAGTGAGCAGCCATCTTCCTCCTGCGTGGCGGTTCGCTTCGACGTGGTGGAGGGACCAGGATGGCTAGCATGGTCGCGGCTCGGCGTGGGCAGCAGCGCAGCTTGGCCAGGATCTTCCAGGTCTTGAGCGTGGCGATCGCGCGTTCACCGCGAGCGCGGATCTTCGCGTGAGCCCGGTTCACGGCCTTCTGCCGGCGCGACAGCTTCGGCCGGAAACAGCGCCGCTTGGAAGGCGTGCGCACGCTGCCTCGGGCGCCTTAGCAGACCTTGTCGGCGAACGCCATCACGTCCGCGTTGGTCAGAGCATCGATGATGCCGTAAGCGCGGGCCGCCGTTAGGTCATGGACGGCGCCCGGCAGCGTCTGCGAGGCCCACACCAGCCGTCCCGCGGCATCGGCGATGACCTGCACGCTCATGCCATGACGCTTGTGCGTTCCGTGTAGTAGGGCTTCTGGTCAGCGACTGCCGAATCGCTATGCCGACACCTGCTGCGACTCCCATCTCCCCGGAGACTCTTACTCTTGGTTCGTTCTGCTCTCAGCCGTGCTAGTTCATGGCTGCGGGAAGCCCAAGGGTCCGCCTCACCTTGGCCTTAAGGTGTTCGCGATCGTCGAAGCCCATCATCCGTGCTCGGTCATACAGGTCATCTAGCCGATCGCGACCGCGATACCCCTGCTCAAGCCAAGCCAGTAGGCGCTCTAGCTCTGGTCTAGTCAAGTTGCGGACGGAGGGCAGGAGTTCTTCAGGTGTCTGGGGGACCCGCATCTCGTTGCGCACAGGCTCATTGCAACGCTTGCATTCCGTGCGCAAGTTGTTCAAGTCCTGTGAACTTCCGCCTGCCTCTCTGGACCTGATATGCCCAACCGTGAGGTAAGCGGTTCCGAAACCATCAGGGTAGGGCTCATTGGGACCGATTCCGCAAATTACGCACCGCCATCCATCGCGGTCAAGAACTTGACGCCGAGTTCGCTCCGACACGACGTTACGGGGCGGACGTGCGCCTAGCGCCGGGTTCCAACCTTTGGCATCTAGCCGGTAGGTAGCGGAGGGCAGACTTCGATCGTCCTTGTTTGATGGAAACTCCCAGCCATCCTTCCGTAGCTCTCGGAACCGGCGATTGAGGTGTTCCTGATCGTTCGGCACGACTTCACTGCCTAGGGCCTCGCGCAACATGCGAATAGTAAAGTGTTCGCCTAGGTCGAGATTGAACGCCATCCATGCTGCAAGCTTCTGCTCCGCACCAAACAGCAAATTGGGCTTCCCGGGCGTGACTTTCAGCTCCCACCAAAGCGCCTGTCGGCCGGTGCGGCCCTCCTCTGCGAACGCTTCCGCTGGGTAGTCTTCGTTGTCAGGATCGAACATTTACCCTTCCTAGCCGACATAGCCTTCCGTCGTGTGCCGAACTGCTCCACCGTTTGGCTGGTCATGAACCGGTCGGCGCGATGCCGGATCGCCTAGAACGAGCCCCCTTGCCTACGGTGGCGTGCGGCTACTTGGGCGCCGCCGGCACGGCAGCCTCGCCGACAGAGCCGGAACGTTTCACTGTCCACTCGATTACGGAGCGCCCGTGCGGCGTCGCCGTCGCAGGGGCCGCCAGTGAGAGGAAGACAGCAAGATCGCCGGGGTCTGGTGACGCGCCAAGGTCGCCGGGCGTGCACTTGCTCTCGCCAGCGGATGCGACATCGGCGGCGACAGAGATAAGAAGCGTAGCCCGCCGTCCCTGCGGGTCACGGAGCTTGTCGGCCACAGCGTCCGGCGATGGCGTCGCCTTCCCGGCAATCCGCTCGAGGGCATCGCGGTGTTTGGGGTCGCTGCCGGAGAAGTCGATACGCGGGTCGGGCCGGCGCCCTCGGGTGATAACGGGTGATTCGCCCAGGCCAGGAAGCGTTAACAGCGACGCTGTCGTGGGTAGGGGCCAAATGACGGCGATGTCGTTGAGACGGCCTTCCTCGACCAGCTGGCGATAGAACCGCTCAACGGGCTCGATCACCTTCTTGAAGTCTTCGTGCCACTCCAAACTGCCGAGGATCTTGACAAAGCCGGTGGCGGCAATGATCCCGACCTTGGCCTTGAATTGGCGGATCGGTTCTTCTGGCTTGGCCCGTGTCGAGGTGAAAGCTTTGTCTTCCTTGGCGGCTGCCAGCACGGGGAGCATACTTTCATAGTTGGCCTTCTTAGCATTGCTGTCCTTGCGCGGAGGCAAGCCGAGATAGTCCTTGAGTTTGCCGGAATCGCCCATCGTGTTGACGACGGCGTTGAACATTTTGGAACGACCGGCTGGGCGCAGGTAGGGCAGGTGCTGGCTGACGATGGGCGGTACCTGCCAAGGTTCGAGGGTGGGTGTTCCGTCGTCTTGGAATCCTTCGTAGTCGCGCAGCCGATCGCGGAAGGCGACTTCATCGCGCATGAGGCCTTCGAACGCTTCGTAGAGGTCGACTCGGCGGGGGTCGAGGTCGGGGTCGCGGCGGATGAAGAGGCGGACCAGGTCGCGGTAGCCCTGGCGGAAGCCGAACCATCGACCGGCCTGCATCAGGGTGTCACCCTGCAGCGCCTTACGGGTGTAGAAGGACACGGTGAGTCCTTCGACGGTGAAGCCTCGGCTGAGTTTGGCCCCACCGATCAGGATGCGCCAGACGCGATTGCGGTCGAAGTCAAGGGCTTGCTGATGCTGCTGGACCGCTGCGTCACTGTTGACGATTAGGACTGGATCACCGTCTTGCTTAATGCGTGTAGTGGCTTCGCCGATCGGCTCGATGAGCTGGTCGAACGAGCCTGGCACGGGGTAGCCGTCAGCGCGCGCGGCACACACGCGGCGGTAGTCGGACTCCCAGAGTTCGCGGAGACGGCTCAGAGATGATGCCTCGCCGTAGTGGTTGTCCTTCCAGACCTGCCGGACAAGGTTTGCAATTTCGCTCTGCTTATCGTTGCGGACTGCCTCGTGCACCATCATGGTGTGATGGCGGTAGCTGCCCGCACCGGCCTTCTCACGGAACACCTTGATGGCGCCGGCCAGGACGAACGAGTCGAGCGCCAGCTTCACCTCGGCCTCTCGTTGTGCATGTTGTTCCGGCTTATCGGCCTCGGGTGGCGGGCCGACGCGGCGTATGTAGGCGGCCTCATTGGAAGTGGCGGGATCCGTCTTGGCGGCGTCGCTGTCCCAGCTGGTGTCGTGGAAGTCCTGCACACCCATGTAGTTGGGCGGCCGGTCGAGCGCGATGATGAAGTTCTTCGGGAAGATGTCGCCTGCGTCGTCGGGGTCGACGAAGAAGTTTGCGAACGGTGTCGCGGTATACATGATGAGCTGCGCGCGAGGGAGCCGCCCCAGCAGATCGGTGATCGCTGCGTTGATGGCGGTCCGGTCTTTGCTCTTCTCGGGGTTCTTAGTGTTGATGGACGCCAGGTCCGACTCATCATCGATGATCAGCGCCGGGATATCGCCGAGAACATTTTTAAGCGGTTTGAGGTCCTGGGCCAGCTTCCGGAGGACGGCTGCGTTCTTCTTGACGACGACGAGCCGCACGTCGGCGGACTTGAGATTCGCCGGGTCGTAGAACGGCTTCGACGGATCGCTGAGATGGACTTTGAGGCTGGTCAGGCCCTGTTTCAACCGTTTGTAGTCGTCGTTGAGCAGGGTGAGCCGCTCGATGCCGGGAAATCCTTTGGCGATGAAGTGCTCGCCGTGCCGGATGAACGCGTCGGCGAGCCAGTCCTCATCCGTGGCGTAATCGAATTCGGCGGCAGCCTCGCCGTCGACCAGGGACCGGGTCAGGTTCTCGCGGCCGACGAGTTCACGGTCGAGGCGGCGCTGTGTCTGGGACCTCAGCAGCTCGATGGTGCCGGTCATGACGATGACAAGCCGGTAGCCGGCGTCGATGGCCTTCGCGATGACGCCGGTGAAGTTTGCTGTCTTGCCACTCTGGACGTAGCCGACAACGAGGCCTTTGCTTTGATACTGGTGATCTGATGTCGGGTCAGAGATTCTCTGGACAACGTTGGTGGTGGCTTGATCGAGGGCGGCGACGGATTCCGCTGGCCAGCCTTGCTTTTCGAGCAGATAATCGCGGTAGTCCGGCCAGTAGAGCGCCCACTGGTCGCGGCGTTTCTCGGTGTACCAGGGCTCCCACTTGGTGCTGATCACGGTCGTGCGCATGGTGGCGACGGGTGCGATCTCGTCGAGGCGTGCGGCGGCCTCGGCCGGCAGCTGCAGCAGCTCGTAGGCCCGCTGGCGGCGCTGCTGGGTGCGCGGGTCCGTCGGGCTGGCTGGAGCATCCCAGGCGGGCTCGTCTTCGAAATCCCAGTCGGCGAGCGCAAGCGCGAGCTGCCGCACGGCGTGGTTGTCCTGCTGGTTGTGCGCTTCCAGGAGCTTCTGCAAGTCGTCGGCGGTGACCAGGTCGTGGTCGAGCCGGTCGATGTTGATGCGCCGCAGGAGGGGGGCAGGTCCTTTGCTCTGTAGGCCTGCCACGGCAGCGGTGAAATCTGATTCCCAGTCGGTGATAGCGGGCATCATTGCCTTCCCGGTGCGAAGTGGACGGCGGGCTGTGGCGGATCACCGCGGTGAAGGGTGGTGACGTCGATGGTGTAGGTCGCCCCGGCAATGAGCTCGGGGCGGGCGCACCCCTGGTCCACGGCGCGGCGGTTGAGCACGGGAAAGGTGCCGTCGACGAGGTACGCGGCCGGGATGCTGCGCAGCTTGTGATGGCTGAGGTAAGAGGCTCGGTCGCGTTCGCGCCAGCCAGCCTGTTCCAGCGATGCTTCCAGGGCAGGACTCGCCGTGCCGGCCGCATTGATGGTGTCGTCAACCAGCTGGGTAAGGGTCCGGCCGGTGGTGCTGGTGGCGGCAGTGAGCTGGATGGATATCAGCCACAGCGCGGTTCCGGGTGACGGGTCGAGTTGTTCCAGGCTGCCGATGATGTGGCGCCGCCGCTCGGTCGTGGTCGTCTTGACCTCGAAAGCAGCGCCTGGGAACACGAAGTCGTGTTCGTGAGGTGCGAAGCCTTTCCACGCTTCGACAGCTGCGCCGCTTTCCATGGATTGCAGGCAGGATTCGAGAAGAAGCAGCTCGCCGTACAGACCGGTTTGGCGTTCCGGAGACAGGCTCCCGGACCGGGCCAGCAGATCACCGAATGTCGCCAGGGCCGACGGGATCGCAGAGGCGAACCGGAGCTGATACTGCTGGATCATGTCTGCGATGTCGCTGAGCAGCAGGTACGCCTCGTGCCCGTTCGCGCCGTACTGAACCACCACCTGGTCCCATCGGGTGCCCTGCTCGCTGATAACTCGAGTACTGACGTACTCAAACGATGACAGGTCCGGCTCCCCGGAGCCCGCGTGAGGGGTCCGCAAGGCCATCTCCCTCCGTGGCGGATCAAAATCGATCCGGCAAGGCGGAGAGCCCGGAATGACAATGGCAGACGGTGAACCCGCAAGGTAGCTCGCCACAGCCTCGCGGGGCAGGTGGCGACCGGCCTGTGCCAGGCTCACCGGTACGTCTCCCCGCGGTAATCGAGCTCTGTCTGCACAGCCGTTCCGAGCACTTCGTTCCAGATGTCAATGAGGTCCTTGTCCCGTGACCCCCACTGCTGGCCTTTGAAGTGCTCCTCGGTGAGCAGGAAGACCAGTGTCTTCAGTAGCGGGGCGTCGCTGAGGCCAGTGACGCCGCCGGTCAGCATCTGCCGGTAATGCTTGTTCAGGTAGATCACTCGTGCTTCGCGATCCAGTTCCAGGAACCGGTTGCGGGCGAGGGACTTCCACCGGATCTCCACTGGGTCCTCGTCGGCGCGCAGCGGTATCTCTGCCCGGATCACGCGGCGGATGTCTTCGTGCAGGCCCTTTGCCGGTTCCGCGACGGGCTTGCGGCGGTGGTGGCGGCGCCGAGACTCGGTGAGCACGGACTCGGCGCGGGCGATGTAGTCGGCGAACGACCGCCGTCCCGCGCCGTCGGCGGCGCTGTGAGCGTGCAGTACTGCAGTGTGGAGCTCGTGCGAAAAGCCAATCCCGCTCTTCTCGGGGTTCATGCGCACGAGGTCACCAAGCTGTCCGAAGTCATCAATGACGACCCTGGCCAATGCCCGGTTCTTATCTGCAGTGATCACGTGATTCCAGCCGCCGGCTTGCAGCAGGCGGTCGTTGCGGTAAATGAAGAAGCCTTGTGAGTCCGCCCCGTCGCGGCCGTAGAGACGGTAAGCGGGACCGCTGAACTTTGGCGGGACGATGTAGCAGTGCAGCTGGATCTGGTGCTTGCCAGCTGCGGCGACGAGCGTCGCCGGGTAGCCGCTGACGGCAGACGCTGGAAACCCGAGAGGGTCGACGGCGGCGATCGGCTCAGGCGGCCCAGCTTGATCAAGGGTTATATCAAACGCCTCAATGTCGATCCGCAGCCGGCCAGCGGAGATCAGCCGGTGGTAGGTCAGGCCGAGGTGCATCCGCAGCAGAGTCCGGGAGTCTTCGAGCCAGTTGCTCAGCCCTCCAACGGTTGAGCGCGGGAACCGGGTATCGGTCCACCTGACGGCGGTCCCGGTCTGCGCACCGATTCGACTGAGATACCTGTCTAGCTCGGCGCTCAGCGTGGCGGGGTCGAGCACATCGCAGCCGTAGTCACGCTGCACGTCGTCCTTGCGCAGCCGCCTGCCGTGATAATCACCGGGCTGCCGCGTCGTCATCACCGTCAGCGTGGCGGCATGGCTGAAGGACGCCGCCTTCAGGCCGATGCCGAAGTGGCCCTGATCGCTGCTGGCGTAAGCCCGCTGGCGGCCCAGCCGCATCGCTTCATCGACCTGGCCGCCAGCCATGCCCCGCCCGTTGTCGATCACCGTCAGCGCCACCGGATGGTGGCCATCCGTGTCGAATCTGATTAGGACCCGGTCCGCCCCGGCGTCAACGCTGTTGTCAACCAAGTCAGCAACAGCTGACTGGAGTGTGTGGTGGGTGCCCAGGCTCTTGATCAGCCCAGGGTCTGGCTCCAAGATCTTGCGCTCGAGAACGTCGGCATCAGCACGGATCAGACTCACGCAAACACCCTAGAAGGGAAACATGCCGATGTGGCCCCGATGAAGAAACCGACATCCATAACCGTTCGGGTAGAGATGTCTGGTTGTCAGAGCGAAGCGCCGCTGGCACGCCGTGCGGCAGTCAGTCTCTGCCTGAGGCCTGTTCCGGCGCCCGCTTTGGCCGACCGAGCTCACGCAGCTCTCGGCGCCACCATGAAGCCGGCGTTCATAAGCGGTGCCCCGGTAGGACGTGAATCATACTTACGAACCAGCCAAGGATGGCACAGCGCCGCGGTGCGTCGCCGATCATGCGGAAGCGGCTGGCCCGCGCTGAACTCGTAATCAGTCCTGCAGGTCGTAACCGACGCTCGCAGGTGTAGACCCGTCCGGCACACGAGGACATGTGGCTCAGGGCGAGGGTGCACCGCGGTTAGTTAGGACGGCTTTCCAGCCCGATGCCTGCGCCGATCATGCATGGCCGCAAGTATCCGATACGCCGTTGGCACCGTCGCGGCCAGGTTTCACTAGGATGAGCGGTCGTGACCGCATCTTCCGGCGACGCTCTCCTGGAACCCAAACTGGTGGGCGACATATCCGGCAGGTTCTATGTGCCTGCCTACCAGCGCGGCTACCGGTGGGGCGAGATGGAGGTCGGCAGGCTTCTCTCGGACATCTGGGAGAGTCTCGACCAGCCGTATTACCTGCAGCCTGTGGTGGTGAAGCGGCACGGCGACGAGTGGGAATTGGTCGACGGCCAGCAACGGCTGACCACGCTGTACCTGATCTTCCAGTTCATGAAGAGCGAGGGCCTGCAGAACTCCGGCTCTGATTACACACTGCGATACGAGACCCGGCCCGGAAGCGCCGCCTACCTCGAACAACCCGATCCGGCGCTGAGCCAGAAGAATATCGACTTCTTCCACATCCACCACGCCTATGAGTGCATTCGTGCATGGTTCGCGGCACACGGAAACCGACGCCAGTACGCCGCCAACAAATTCCACGCCGCACTCTACGAGCAGGTACGGGTGATCTGGTACGAGGCGGCCGAGGATCTGGATGCGGCTACGCTGTTCACCCGGCTCAATGTCGGCCGAATCCCGCTGACCGATGCTGAGCTTGTCAAGGCGCTGCTGCTGTCCCGTCGGCGCGGCGACTCGGGTACCACTGATCGTGCGCTGGAGACCGCGGCTCAGTGGGACGTCATCGAGCGAGACCTGCGTGACCCGGAACTGTGGGCTTTCATCACCGGTAAGGCACCCGAGGACCCGACGCACATTAGCCTCCTGCTCGACACCATCGCGGGGGGCCCGGCCGGCCGGGATCGGCCACTGTTCCACACCTTCGAGACGCTCCGAGAACGGATCGCGGCCAAGCCGCAAGAGTTCTGGAACGAGGTGGTCGACCTGCACTCATTGATCCTGGGTTGGTACGAGGACCGGAACCTGTTCCACAAGATCGGCTTCCTGGTGGCCGAGGGCGGATCGTTGCGCAGCCTGATGGAACTCGCCAAGGGGAAGTCCAAGTCGGCGTTCGACGCCGAACTCGACAGCCTCATCCGAGACCGGCTGAAATTGTCCGAGGCGGAGTTGCGGGAGCTCACCTACGAACAGAAGACCCGGACGAACCGCGCTCTGCTGCTGATGAACGTTGAGACCGTTCGGCGCCGCACCCACTCCTCCGAGCGGTACTCCTTCCGGGAACACGCCGCCGGCCGGTGGTCCCTGGAACACATTCACGCGCAGAACGCCGAGCGACTTAACAGCGTGGAGCAGTGGGCGCAGTGGCTTCGACTGCACCGCAAAGCGTTGGAAACTCTCGACGGCGTCGACCAAGCCAAGCGACAAGGCGTGCTGGACCGGCTGGATCAGGCGCTGACCGGCGAGGTCATCACGGAGTCCGAGTTCCGGACGTGCGAACGGCAGGTCACCGAGTTGCTCAATGTCGGCAACGAGACGGCCGACGGCGCGGTGGACTCGATCGCCAACCTGGCACTGCTCGACAGCGGTGACAACAGCGCGCTCAGCAATTCGGTATTCGCAGTGAAACGCGCCGCGATCCTGGCGCGCGACCGGGACGGCTCCTACATCCCGGTGTGCACCAGGAATGCGTTCTTGAAGTACTACTCGCCGGCCGACGAGCATCAGATGCACTTCTGGAGCGTCAATGATCGGGAGCATTATATGCAGGAGATCATCCGGATCCTCGGCGGTTATCTGTCCACCGATCAGGAGACCGCGGCGTGAAGGGTTATCTGACGTCGTACGCCGGCTTGTTCGGAACACGGCCGGCCGGTGAGCCGAGCATCAGCCGCATCCAGATCCCACTCATCCAGCGCGATTACGCCCAAGGGCGGCCGGAGGCGCTGGTGGAGGAGGTCCGGCTCGGCTTCCTCGAGGTTCTCCTGGACGCGATCGCCGGCGGCGAGCCGGTCGGGCTCGACTTCGTGTACGGCAAGATCCACGGCACGACCCTGCTCCCGCTCGACGGCCAGCAGCGGCTGACCACGTTATTCCTGCTTCACTGGTACGTCGCTTCGGCGGCCGACCGGCTAGAGCCGGGTGCAGCATGGACCCGGCTGTCCTATGAGACACGGGCGAGCGCACGCCTGTTCGGTGAGCGGCTGGTGGCCCGTCCTCTACCGCAGAACCAGGACGTTCCCTCGGCGTGGATCATCGACCAGCCCTGGTACCTGCATGTCTGGCGCAACGACCCGACCATCCAGGCGATGCTCGTGATGATCGATGCAATCCATCAGCAGATCCACCGTCGGCTCCCGGAGCTGGACGCTGTGGCCGCCTGGCAGCGGCTTACCGACGCCGAGAAACCGGCGGTCTCGTTCTATCTGCTGCCGCTGGACGACATGGAGTCCGACGAGCAGCTCTACATCAAGATGAACTCGCGGGGGAAGCCGCTCACCACGTTCGAGAACTTCAAGGCACGCTTCGAGCAGGACATCGCCTACTCCGGCCGGGCCGACGAGTTCGCCCACAAGATTGACGGCCCTTGGTCGGACCTGCTGTGGCCGTTCCACGGCGGCGACAACCTGGTCGACGACGAGTTCGTCAGCTACCTCACTTTTGTCACCGAGATCTGCGAACTGCGAGACGGCCGGGTCGAGTCCGGGCCGCTTGGTCCGCGGGCGCGTGCCGTCTTCGGCGCGGGGAATCCGCGAGCCGGTGATCACCTCGACTTCCTGTTCGGTGCCTTCGACAAGTGGCGCGATGCCGAGCACATTGGCACGACGATGGGCGACGTTCTGTCGACGTCGCTGCCTGGCCAGGACGGTTACGACTGGCAGAAGGTCGTCTGGTTCGGGATCACCGACACCGATGTGTTCGACCAGTGCCTGCACGACACCCGGTTCAACCTGCAGCAGAGCCTACTGCTGTACGCGTTCCTGCTGCACCTCATCGAGGACACGGTGGACTTTCCGCGACGGCTGCGCACGCTGCGGAATCTCGTCTCCGCCTCCGAGGTGCGCAACGACTACATGCCTGCTTTGATCCAGGACGTGGCGCAGGTGATCGTGCACGACGACCTCGACGCGGTGACCAGGTTCAACAGCAACCAGGTGGCGGACGAACGTCGCAAGCAGCAATTCCTGGCGGCCTGTCCGGAGCTCGCGAGCGTGTTGTTCCGGCTGGAGGATCATCCGATCCTGCGCGGCGCCACCAGTGCTTTCGAGTTGTACGGCGATTCTTTCCGGCGACGTGCGGAGGCATTCGAGAGCGCTTTCACCGAGCCGCAGCACTGGCGCGGATTGACCGGAGCGCTGCTGACCTTCGGCGACTATCAGCGGCAGCGGCCGGGTTCCTCGGGCTGGCAGTTCGGCACCAGCGATCCCGAGGACGACACGGTCTGGCGTTATCTGCTGACCGGCACCACGTACAGGAATCTGTCAGCCACCCGGGCGGTGCTCAGCGAGCTGTTGGACGGCTTAGCCAGCGCGGGTGGCGACGTCGTCGCATATTGCGAGCGGGTGACCGTCGCCTGGTTGGCCGAGCGGGAATGTCGGCAATACTTCGACTGGCGTTACTACCTGGTCAAATACCCGGAGATGCGGTCCGGTACCACGGGTATCTATTATGGCGTCGACGGCGAGCTCGGGTATTCGATGTGCATGCTTCGCACCGTCCGGCTCAGCGGTTACTACCGGGATCCGATCCTGTTGGCCGTGTGGTTGCTGAGCGAGGCCGACGACCGGGTCACCGACCCGTGGTTCTTCGGATATGAGTGGCATCCGCGGTGGCTGGAACTATTGCACAGCAATGCCGGCATGCGCAGCATCAGCGATGGCTTCGAGCTGTATAGACCTGAGGACGAGGCGCTGCACCCAAGTTTTTTGGCTGTCTGCCAGCAGCACAACGTCGTGACGACGGCCGACGGCGAGTTGCTGCTCAAGATCGAGCAGCAGGACCATGGCGACGGTCCAGTCGACCTGACCGACCGGGTAGTGGCCGGTGCGACCTTCCTACGTGACCTGCTGGAAGCTGGCCTATAACGCCCCGGCGCACGTATTCAAGCTACGGATCAGAAGGCTATTGATCCGAGTCCTTCTTAATGATGTCCACCGCCGCGGTGGGCGATCTTTCGACGGCATGCGATGATGGCGGACTTCGTGCCGATCTGGACGCTCGCCTGCGAGAGAGCCCCGGCCGCGGAGAACCCGATCAACGAGGTGAGGACGACCGAGCGCACCTACTCAGAGCGGACGTCGTACCCCCCGCAGCGCGCCCGGCCGGGAGGTCGAGGGATATCTATCCCGCGGCCGGATCTAGTGCGTTGATCATGTGTACTGCCTCGTCTTATGAGTGTCTGGCAAGAGCTGGCGCCGTCCCCAACTGCGAGGATGGGACCGCTGACGATCGGCGACCTTCCACCCGGCGGCAAGCTGTTCCGTGGTTGCGAGGGGCGCAACTGTGAAGGACCGCAACCTAGGATCCCGCAGTCCCCAGGCATCGCGAACTGATCAATGCGCCGTCGTCGGCTGGGCACGCTGACGCGCCTGTCGGATGCAGCGACATAAAGCGTGTTATCGACGGTGCTCACTAGTCCTGGCGGGATGACCCCCTATCGCGCTGTAGGTCGGTGCGGCTTGGTTTCTGGCTCGGACTACTCTGAGGGTCACCGGCGCTGGGCAGGGGAAGCAGTGAGAGAGTCGCCGGCCATCCGGCCTCGCTGGTCACTGCCAGTACGAGCCGCTCGGCGCGGCTGGCCGCAGACTGTTCTCCCGCGATCACCATAACTAGTGCCATCATCATCAGCAGTCCGAGAATGATGAGTGTAAGACCTTGCCAACCTTGCCCCTTTGAGTACAAGGCTAGGCCCAACCCGCCAAACAGAATTGCTCCGACGAGTCCGGCCGCCCGGATGGACCCGGTGGCCGCCCTTCGCCCTCGGTCGTGGCCTAGGTAGATGGAGAACTCAGCTGGATGCTTGGCGAACCAATCCACCATCGCGGCATACGCTGCATCACGCTCACCGTGCTTCGTCGTACGAGCCTGTTGTCGGCGCTCCCACCACGTTACGTACCGCGGTGAGAGAGCGTTTGCCAGGATGCTCAGCGGGAGTCCGAGGATCAAGCCGGCTATCAGGAACAAGAACTCTTGCACAGCCTGAGATTACTGGTACCCGGTGCCCGTGCCGGTGTACGCCAGGACACGGGCCGGAGGCCGAGCCGATGAGGGTGGTGGTGACCGACTGGAAGGTCTCCCAGCTTCCGATGACTGGCACGGTGACGGTGCCGAGCAGCGTGCCGGTCGGCGATCCGGAGCGCACCTGGATGGCGGCGCCGCTGGCGCCTGGGGGATGATGGCGATCGGAGCCCACGCGGGCGTGCCAGGACGACTACGGCATTTTGAGCAGGGCGCGCCAGTCGACGCCAAGCGCGCCCAGTGTGCCGAAGAACAACATGAGTGAGCCGACCACTATGGCGAGTGTTCGCCCGTAGGCAACCAGGAACCGGTACTCCCGGCCGCCTTCCGGGATGTCCCTGCCGAAGTGTCTCTTGGCGTTCGCGGGGCCGGCCTGTCCGAACGTCCGGTTAGCCACTACTGCGTATGCGCCTAGGAGAGCGCAGGCGGCATTTATCAGGCGATCCATGTGATCACCTCGGCAGGAGCGGCTGAGCACCGGCGCGCATCACACACACCTTCACGATCACAGCTTTCGGATGATGGTTCGCCGACCTGGTCGCTCGCTGGTTGCTCGGATGTCCTTCTGCGCGGTCGGACGCTCCCGTACGCATGCTGAGTTCGGCAGGCGACTCGTGTAGTCCGCTAGATGCTGCCCGCGCTTTGAGGGCTGACCAGCCCGGACCCAGGCGGATTAACACTCCTCACTCCGGACGTTCTGCGATCGACCCGCGAAGTCTTGCGAAGTGGGGCAACAACGGACTTTTAATCCTTAGGTTCCGGGTTCGAATCCCGGGCGGCCCACCCTGACCTGCGGTTATGCCTCTAGGTAGCCGAGTGACTGTACGCTCTTTGTCCGGGTTTGGGGACCCGGGGAGCGGCCGTCGAGCAACCAGGACGGCGTGTCTTCTGCTGCGCGGCGTCTTGACCGGTCGTTCACCGACGGGCGGGGTGGCTGCGGCTCTGAGTGTGGCGGCACCGCCGGCGTTGTCTGGGCATAGCTACGTCCAGAAGATCGGCTAGCAGGAGCCCCGCGGACGCGTGGCCTGGGATGTCCTCACGTCGTGCCCAGCATCTCGCCTTGCCCAGCCCGAGCGCGAGGACCAGGACGCAGGCCGCATAGAACGGGTCACCGTCGGCGCGAGCGGACTCCAGGAACCGCGTGGTGGTGCCGGCGACGACGGAAAACGCTGGTCAGGGCCGCACGTTTGGGATCTGTCTGGCCCCGAGCTGTTCCGGGATGTTGGCGCTGTCCGGGCGATGGCGGGTTAACGATGTCGTGCTTTTAGTGACTCCTTCAATGGCGTGCCCCAGCCGGGTGGCGACGGTCTTGCGGAAGGTGTGCGGGGGTGACCCATTCGAGGCCGGTGTCGGAGCGGCGGGGTAGGGGTCATCAACATCCCGACCGCGAACCGGGGCAGGTGCACGGTACGGAATCCGGCTTCGCTCGCTCCAGGACTGCAGCCTCAAGTCCGGTGAACAGGGCCAGAAACCGTTCGCGGGACATCCCGGCTGGTTCGGCTTGGCAAGAGTGGGTCGGACCTACAACCGATTCACTCTCGGATCGCGTCGGAGGTTCATGACCAAGAGACGGAGAGCCGATGAGTGAGGATCGAAGGTCGGAATTTCCCGCCTACGTGCGGGGAAGAACGGCAGCGCTGCGACGGTCGGCGTACCTGTTGTGCGGCGACGTCCACCAGGCGGACGACCTCGTGCAGGAGACGTTGACCCTCGTGTACTCACGGTGGGAACGGGTCTCGAACGCGGACAACGTCGACGCGTACGTGCATCGCATTCTCGTGCGCACGTTCATCAACGAGCGCCGTCGGGGCTGGTGGAAGGTGCGGCTGTTCGGCGCCTCGGCCCCGGAGCAGCCCGTGGCCGGTGCCGGGTTGGAGGACCGGGAGGTGCTGCGCGCGGCCCTGTCCCGGCTTACGCCGAAACAGCAGGCCGTGTTGGTGCTGCGCTATCTGTGTGATTTGAGCGTCGCTGAGGTCGCGCTGCGGCTCGCCTGCAGCGAAGGAAACGTCAAGTCGCAAACCAGCCATGCCCTCACCGCGCTCCGCAAGACCCTCGGCCCTCGTGCGGCCGTTCTGACCTCGAGAGGAATCCGATGAACCCGATTGACGACCACGATGCCCGTGACCTGCTGGCTCCCCTGGCCGTCGAGCCGGGAGGTGCACAGCGCCTGGATCTGGAGCAGATCATGCGCCGTGGGGACAAGCGCCGTCGCGCACGTTATCTGATGACCGGTGTCATGTCCGGAGCAGCCGTCTTCGTACTTGCCGGAGGCGCTGCGGCCGTGGTCCGGGATGCTCAGTCGTCCAGCGGGGTCCAGGCGGGCGCCTCCGGCACGCCGTCGCCGTACAGTTCCCAGGCACCTGCGCCGGACGGCACACCCATGCCCTCGGCGTCGCAGCCGCCACCCCCACTGCCCTCTGCCGCCGCCGGCACGGCCTGCGTGATGGCGCCCCTGGCCGGGGTCAGCGGGCCTGTGGAGACCGTCGACCACACCGGTCACTACACTATCGAACAGCACGGCAATCCCGACCGGCAGGCGATGGCAGTGCGAACCGCAGTGGTCCGCAAGGACGGCCGACAGATCGCCGCCGTCACTCTGCCTTCCTCCGCCGGAACGGAGTTCGCCGTCAACAACAAGGGCGAGTTCGTGGTCACGATCCGCGACAGCAAGAAGAACGGCACACCGTACGCCTACGCGGATGGCAAGCTGACCCGGCTGAAGGGCGGTGCCGGCGTGGTGGCCACGATCGCCGACAGTGGCCGGCTCGCCGGCATACTCAACGACCAGCCGGTCTACTGGGCGAATGCCTCCGCTGAGCCGACGCGGCTTGACCTGCCGGAAGGCTTCGTGCGCGGTGGTGTCGGCGAGATCGATCAGGACGGCACCATGGCCGGACACGTCTTCACCGCCGACATGAGATCGGTGGCACTGATCTGGCTGCCCGACGGCAGCACCAAGGTGCTCCCCGTGCCGACGCACCAGAACCCCACGTATCTGGTCGGCATCCGTGACGGCTGGGTGGTCGGGGGCACCAGCCAGTACGGCTTCCGTTACAACGTCGCGACCGGCCGCTACGAGGTGCTGCCCGCGCAGGGGTCGAACCCGCAGGCGGTGGGTGGCAACGGCAACGTCGTCGCCGCTCCCGGCACCCACACCATGTACGTGCTGTCCGGCGACACGGCACGCCGGCTCGCCATGGGCCCGGAGCAAGAAAGCTACGGCATCACCGGGATCAGCGACGACGGCAGGATCGTGACTGGCAACTCCTTCAGCGGGACCGACGGCTCCAGTGCGGCCACTGCCGAGACGACCCAGGCCGTGACCTGGACGTGTGACTGAAGAACCGGCACACCGCTGATCGCGCCCGGCTCGACGGAGCCTTCAGCCGGGCGCGATCAGGCCGGTTATGCCACGAAGCGGGAACGGCGGCGGCGTCCGATCAGGTAGCCGGCGCCGCCGAGGAGCAGGAGTGCACCGCCGACGCCGGCCACAGTCGCGGCGTCGGCACCGGTCAGGGGCAGCCCACCACCATTGCCGCCGGGGGTGTCCGGGCCGGCGGAGGGAGTAGGAACAGGTGCGGTCGTCGGTGTGGCACTCGGTGTGGCGCTCGTCGTCGGTGTGGGCTGAGACGCGCAGTCAAGCGCACGTGCGGCGTACAGACCCTCGTTCAGGTAAGTCAGGTAAGCATCGATGGTCCCTTTGTCGAGCACCTTCTGCGCCGCCGCGTCCACGTTGGCGCCGGCGCCGGTCATCGTTCGGCCAACCGAGATCCGCAGACCCGTCGTCCAGGCGCTCTGCATGCCTTTCTTGAGGAAGGCCCGCAGGTCATCCGCGGTGCCGTCCAGCCGCTCCTGCATCACGCGAGGCAGGAGCGGCAACGAGTCGGCTTTTACCGCAGCCAAGATCTGGTTGGCAACAACCCGGACCTCGACGTCGGTGGCGGTGTCCAGGTCGATGGTGACCAGCTCGCGGATGTCCTTGTAGAGCTTGCGCTCGACGGTTTGGCAGGCCGCGTCGAGCCCTGGCGTTTCGGCTTGTGCTGCCGCTGGTGCCGCGGGGATCAGCAGGACCAGTGCCAGCAGGACGCCGGCCGACATCTCTCGTCGCATGTGGGACTTCCTCCCCGTTGAAGGCCAAAGCCCGGAGATATTACCGTCGATGGGCACAGGTCAATCGACTCCGCGTGGTCCGGGCCGGGCGACGTCAGCGGTTTCGCCTGCTACAGCAGGGATCCGGCGAGCGCGATGTTCTGCGTCTTCAGCGCGCCGGTCACCAGCCGCATGATCCGGCGAGCACCGTACGCCTCGAAGTGCGTGTGGTCGTTGCAGAAGAACTGACCCACGAGACCGGCGGTGTAGTCACCGTTGTTGGGGCAGAGGCCCAAGGAGTTGTAGTAGTTGACGCTGAGGGTCCGCAGGTCGATGACGGGGGCGCCGGTGGCGGTGCCGGCCGCGAAGGTCTCCGGGTAGAAGCCGCGGTTCAGGGTCGCCGTGCTGCCGGAACAGGCGATGGCCGCGACCGGGGTGACCAGGACCGGGAAGGCGCCCCGGGCCTGGGCGGTCTGCGCCATCATCGTCATCAGCTGCCGGTAGCGAGCGCCGCCGACGTGCTTGGGGCAGGCGCTGTCGCCGTCGTTGATGCCGAACTGGATGAAGAGGTAGTCGCCGGCCTTCATGCCGTCGAGCGTCTTCTGCCAGTTGGTCGAGGGGGTCGTCGAGCTGAGGACACACTCGCCGGCTGTGTTCTTGTTCGCCGTCACCCCGCCCTCGTAGAGCCATGTCTGGATGCTGCGACCGGATACCGCCAGGTTGTTCACCACGACGTTGCTGTGGAACTGCCCGTCGAACTCGGTGGCCCAGCCGACGGGACAGGTGGATTTGGGGTTGGCCATGGTCGAGTCGCCGGCCATCCAGACGGTGGTTGTTGCCGCGGCGGCGGTGGCCGCCGGGTCGACCCGCAGGCCGCAGTCGGGTGGGGCGGTCATCGCGGCCGAGGCGGCGCCCGGGGCCACCAGCGACAGGGGCATCACCAGAGCGGAAACGAGCAGTAGGCGAACCTTACGCATGGTTCCTCCTATGGGAGACGGAGCCTCAGAGTGACGCTCTGAAATCTCCGTGGGCAAGCGCTTACCTGTCGACTGCGCCGGGCGGTAGACACCGTGCGGCGAGCGGCGCGGGCAGGTGGACAAGCCTTTTTCATTGACGGTGATAAATGGCAAAGGGGGGCGGCGCACCTCAGCATCGCGCGATGGCAGGGCCCCGTCGACTACGGCGTGAGCGTGACCGTGACGGTTCGCGTGTAGAAATCGCGGGCCGCGGTGCCCTGCTCGCGCGGGCCGTAGCTCGACTCCTTCTCGCCGCCGAACGGCGCGTGGAAGTCCACGCCGGTGGTGGGGGCGTTGACCTTCACCATTCCCACGTCCAGCTGGTTCGTCAGCGTGAGCGCGGTGCCGAGATTCTGCGTGTAGACGGCCGCGACCAGCCCGTGCCGCACGTTGTTGGCCGCCCGTGCCGCGGCGTCGGCCGACTCCGCGGGCAGCACCACACACACCGGCCCGAAGTACTCCTCGCTGAGCAGGGCGTCATCGGGCGGCACGTCGGTCAGCAACGTCGGTGCCTGGAACCACCCGTCGCCGTCGGGCTGCCGGGCGCCGGTCAGCACGCGGGCGCCGCCCGCGTTGGCGCGCCGGACCGCCGTCCGGATCGCCTCGCGCGGTCGCGACTCGATCAGCGGGCCGACCACTGTTGCCGGGTTCGCCGGATCGCCCACCGGCAGCGCATCGATGGCTGCGGCCAGCCGCTCGGCGAACGGCGCGGGATCGCCGACGACGATCACCCGGCTGGTGGCGGTGCACTTCTGGCCGGCGTACCCCATCGCCGCCGCGGCGATCGCGGCCGCAGCCGCGCCCTGGTTGGCGTCCGGCAGCACGATGGCGGCGTTCTGTCCCCCCATCTCGCACTGCACCGGGATGCCGCGGGTGACCGCCCGTCCGGCAACGGCGCGCCCGGCCGTCACCGAGCCGGTGAACGAGATGGCGTCGGACGCGTCGACGATCGCCTCGCCGGTGCCGGCGAGGCCGGTCAGCACCGTCAGCACGCCGGGCGGGAGCGCTCCGGCGAACAGCTCGGCCAGCCGCAGCGCCACCGCGGAGGATTGTGGTGCGGGCTTGAGGAGGACGGCGTTGCCGAAGGCGAGGGCCGGCGCGGCCTTCCAGAGCGGTATCGCCACCGGGAAGTTCCACGGAGTGATCAGCCCGACGACGCCGTGCGGGCGGCGCCGGGTGTGCAGGAGCGACACGCCGTCGGCCGGCGGGTACACCTCACCCTCGGGATGCAGGGCCTGCTGCGCGAAGTAGCGCAGGATCGCCACGCCGCGGCCGATCTCGGCGCCCGCCTCGCCGAGCGGTTTGCCGACCTCCCGGACCACCAGGTCGGTCAGTTCGCCGGTCGCGGCCGCGACCGCCTCGGCGCAGGCATGCAGGGCTGCTGCCCGCGCGGGCGCCGGCTCCCGCGCCCAACCGGCCGCCGCGTCCCGGGCCCGGCCGGCCGCTGCCGCCACCTGCTCCGGTGCCGTGTCGGGAACGCGTACGACGAGGTCCGACGGCGCCTGCGGGGAGCGGCTCTCGATCGTGGTCATGGTTGTTCCTTTCCAGGGGCGGCAGCGCCGACCGCGACGACGGGGTTGGTCAGCGTCCCGAGTGCCTCGGACGTTATCTCGATCGTGTCGCCTGCTCGCGTGGTGAAATCGGCTCCCGGCACCACGCCGGTGCCGGTCAGCAGCAGGACGCCGGCCGGAAAACTCAGCGCCCGGAACAACCAGCCGGCCAGGTCCGTGAAGTCGCGCGTCATCTCCGACGTCGACGTGGTTCCGGCGTACACCTCGCGGCCCGCTCGCAGCACCCGCAACCCGATCCGGAACGGACCCGGGCCCACCGCCCAGCTCGGCACGATCGCCGGGCCCACCGCGCAGGAGCGGTCGTAGATTTTCGCCTGCGGTAGGTAGAGCGGGTTCTCGCCCTCGATCGACCGGCTGCTCATGTCGTTGCCGAGGGTGTAACCGAACACCTCACCGGCCGCGTTGAGCACCAGGCCGAGCTCGGCCTCGGGCACGTCCCAGCCGGAGTCGACGCGGATCCCGACCGCGTCGCGGTCGCCGACGACACGCCACGGACTGGCCTTGAAGAAGATCTCGGGACGGTCGCTGTCGTAGACCTGGTCGTAGAGGGAACCGTGCCCGGAGGACTCCTCCTTGCGTCCGTCGCGGCTGCGCTGGTACGTCACCCCGGCCGCCCACACCTCCTGCCGGTCGACGGGTGGCAGCGTCTCCGCGCCGGGCATGTCGCCGCGGGCCTGGCGGGCGGCGGCCTCGACCGCGGCCCGGGCCTGGTCAAGCGGTACGGCGAGCAGGTCGGCGAGGGGGCCGTCGAGTTCGCCCCACCTGCCGTCCCGGCACACCGCCCAGTGGGAGGCGTTGCCGTCGCGCAGGTGGTGAATGGAGATCGGCATTGGCTATCCTCAGTCCGTGGGAGTGCTGGAGATGTGGGCGTTGTGCCCCGTGTAGTGCCGGCGGTCATCCGTGCGCTCGACATCCTGGAGCTGTTCCTGGAGCGCCCCCAGCTCTCGGCCCGCGAGGTGACCGAGCGGCTCGACCTGCCGCGCACCACCGTCCACGAGCTGCTCGTCACGCTCGAGGCCCGCTCGTACCTGATCTCCGTCCCGGGCCAGCCGGTGCAGTACCGGCTCGGCATGCCGCTGTTCCAGCTCGGCGCGGCGTTCGCGGGCCGGCTTGACCTGGTCCGCGAGGCGGAGAGCGTCGCGCGGGACGTGGCCGCGGCGTGCGACGAGGCGGTGCACGTCGCCGTGCTCGACGGCGCCGACGTCATCTACCTCGTGAAGGTGGACAGCACGCACCCGGTCCGGATGGTCTCCGCGGTCGGCCGGCGGCTGCCGGCCCACTGCACGGCGGTCGGCAAGATCCTGCTGTCGAGCCTCGATCGGGCGAGCCTGGACGCCGTCCTGGCGAAGGGCGCCCTGCCGGGCATGACGCCGGAAAGCATCACCGACCCGGACCGCCTGCGGGCTCATCTCGACCAGGTCCGGGCCGAGCGCGTCGCGGTCGACATCGGCGAGTCCGACAGCGCCATGCGGTGCGTCGCCGCCGCGGTCCGGGACCATTCCGGCGCCACCATCGCCGCGATGAGCCTCTCCGCACCGATCATCCGCTGGAGCCCGCAGGCGCAGGTGGAGTGGCCCGGGTTGGTCCGCGACGGCGCGGCCACGCTCTCCGCCCGCATGGGGTACCGGGCCCAGCTTCGCTGACCGGCCGGCCGGATCCGGCCGGAAACTGCATCGAAACATTGACACCTCTCGCGGGGCTCATCTACCGTCGCGTCCACTTGATACGAAATTTCGAACTCGGTTCGAAATCTCGAACAGAAGCGTTTCGTGAGTCTACATGTCCCCGGAAGGCGAGATGAGGGAGGCGAATGTCCATGGAGGACAACCCGTTGTGGTCCCGGCGCGGCTTTCTGGGGATGGGGGTGGGGGTGCTCGGCGCAGCCGGTCTGGCCGCGTGCGGGGGCACCTCCGAGTCGCCCACCACGGCGCAGCCGGAAGTGCCGAAGGAACTGGTCGACGCCGCCGCGGCGATGAAGGGCACCTCGATGGGGGTGCTGTCGCAGAAGCTCTACTCGACCGCGGCGAACGGAGCGCTCGACAACTCGATCAAGAAGTTCGCCGACAGCACCGGTACGAAGATCGAGAACAGCCTGGTCCAGGCCGACGCCGGTGACGTGGTGGCCAAGATCGACGCCGAGGTCAAGGGCGGGGTGGCGCGGGACCTGGCGTTCATGACCGACTCGCGGTTCATCGCGCAGTTTCACGCGCTGGGCGACCTGGAGGACGTGACGGACGTCGTCAAGGCGCTGACGGCCAAGTACGGCGAGCCGTGTGCGGAGGCCAAGAACTTCTGCGTCTTCGACGGCAAGTGGTTCGCGATCCCGTACCACTTCATCGGGATCGGGTCGTTCCTGCGCAAGGACTGGATGCAGGAGAAGGGCATCGCGCCCAAGGACGTCTACACCTGGACGGAACTGCGGGACATGTGCCTGGAGATCTCCGATCCGGGCAAGCGCCGGTTCGGCTGGGGCATGACGGTGAACCGGTCCGGTGACGGCAACGGCATGATCGAGGCACTGATCAACTCGTACGGCGGGGCGATCGCCTCCAACGACGGCCGGAAGGTCACGCTCGATTCCCCCGAAACGGTCCAGGCGGTGACGTTCCTGGGCGACATCTACACCAACCCCAAGTACAAGGCGATGCTGCCGCCCGGGGTGGCGAGCTGGACCGACACCAGCAACAACGAGAACTGGCTCGCCGGGATCCTCGGCTACACCCGCAACAGCTTCAGCGTCTATGCGGACTCCAAGACCAAGAAGAATCCCGTGTACGGCAACACGCACGTCTTCTCCGACTGCATCGGGCCGGCGACCGACAAGTCCCTGCTGCTCGGCCAGTCCCAGGGCTTCGTCGTCTTCAAGGGCGCCAAGAACCCGGGCCTCGCCAAGCTGCTGGCGCAGTACCTGGTCAGCGCGCCGGCGCTGGTCGGGGTGTCGAAGGAGGCGCCCGGCCTGGTGATGCCCGCCTGGGAGAAGGTCTGGGACGCCGACCCGTACTTCGCCGGCGGTGACCCGGCGTTCCCCATGCTGCGAAACATGTCGCAGCAGCCGCTGCCGCTGTCCACCAAGAACGGTCTGGCCTTCCCGCAGAAGGCCAGTGCCGGCCAGCAGGCTGTCGTCGCGGCGTACGTCCTCACCGACATGATGCAGCAGGTCGTGCAGGGCACGGCGCCCGCGCAGGCGGTGAAGGCCGCCCACGCGAAGACGGTGCAGATCTTCTCCCAGCAGGGGCTGCCGCAGTGACCTCGGTCCGGTCAGCACCGGCCCCGGTGGCGGGGGCATCCTCGCCGCCGGGGCCCGGCTCGCTCACGAGGACCCAGCGGCGGCTGGGTCGTGACTGGCGGCTTGCGGCCCTGTTCCTGGCGCCCACGGCCGTGCTGGTCAGCGCGCTCGTGCTGGTGCCGATCGGCCGGTCGGTCGTCACCAGCACCACGGAACGGCACGGCCAGGACAGCGTGTTCGTCGGCCTGGACAACTACCTGGCCCTCGCCGGCGACGAGCAGTTCCGCACGGGCGTGGTGAACTCGTTCGTCTTCACCGCGTACGCCGAGATCTTCAAGGTGGTGCTGGGGCTGGCGGCGGCCCTGCTGCTGCACCGTCAGCGTCGGGGGCGGGCCCTGCTGACCGGGCTTCTCCTGGTGCCGTGGGTGGTGCCGACGGTGGTGACGGCGTTCAGCTGGCGCGCACTGCTCGACCCGATCTTCGGCAGCGTCAACACCCTGCTCACCACCTCGGGGATCGGGCCGCTGCTGGCCGACATGCATCTGGTGGACAGCTGGCCCGCGGGCTGGCTGTCCGACCCATCGCTGGCCATGCCCTCGGTGATCCTGGTCAACGTATGGAAGGGGGTGCCGTTCTTCGCCGTCTGCTTCCTGGCGGGGCTGAAGGCCATCCCGGCCGACCTGTACGAGGCGGCGACCATCGACGGCGCCTCGTCGTGGCAGAAGTTCGCCAACGTGACACTGCCCGGACTGCGCCACGTGATCACCGTGACGGTGACCCTGTCGTCGATCTGGACGTTCAACAACTTCGACCTGATCTGGTTGCTGACCCAGGGCGGCCCGGGTGACGTGACCGCGCCGTACGTGCTCGTCGCGTACTCGAAGGCGATTCTGCAGCTGCAGTACGGCGCCGGGGCAGCGGTCACCCTCGTGATGCTGCCGGTCATCGGTGCGCTGGTGTTCGTCCTGGTCCGGTTGCTGCGCCAGGACAACGCCGCGCAGTGGACCGGGCCGGCCCGCAAGGGGCTGCCGTGGGTCATCACCGCGGTGGTCACCGGCCTGCTGGCCTGGGCGTCGCCGCAGATCTTCTGGAAGGCGGCGGTGGTCCTGGCCGTGTTCCTGCTGGTCGCGGCGGCGGTCGGCCGGCTGGTCTCGACGCTGGGGTCCCGGGGCGGGCGCCGAGCGTCCGCTCTGGTGTCGGGCCTGGGGTCCGGGGTGGCGCTGGCCGGGTTGCTCGCCTTCGTGCTGGGCCCGCTGTACTGGATCGCTGTCACGGCGTTCAAGTCCGAGGGCCAGGTGGTCATGCGCACCAACGACCTGTGGCCGACGCCGTGGACCTGGGAGCAGTTCAGCGCGCTGTTCGCCAACCAGCCGTTCGGCCGCTGGTATCTCAACACCATCCTGGTGTCCGCGGCGTCCACCGCGGTGGCCCTGGTCTGCGCCGCGCTGGCGGGCTACGCACTGGCCAGGCTGCGGTTCCGCGGGGCCCAGGGCTTCACCGTCACGGTGCTGCTCACCTACGTGATGCCGGGTGCGCTGCTGTTCATCCCGCTGTACCAGCTGCTCATCGGGGTACGGCTCACCGACTCGCTGTGGTCGCTGGTGCTGACGTACCCGACCTTCACGATCCCCTTCGCCACCTGGCTGCTGACGGGGTACTTCGCGTCGATCCCCATCGAGCTGGAGGAGGCCGCGCTGGTCGACGGCTCCACCCGGATCCAGGCGTTCCGCCGGGTGGTGCTGCCGCTGGCCAAGCCGGGGCTGCTGGCGGTCGCGCTGTTCACCCTGACCAACGCCTGGAACGAGTTCCTCTTCGCCTTCGTGTTCATCACCAAGGACGAGTACAAGACGCTCCCGGTGGGGATGCAGTCGATGATCGCCGGGGACGTCGTGCCACAGGGACAGCTCGCCGCGGCGTCGCTGCTGGTCAGCATCCCCGTGGTGGTCATGTACGCGTTCGGGCAGCGCTTCCTGACCGAGGGCCTCACCGCGGGCGCGGTCAAGGGCTGACCGGCGTCGCGGGCGTCAGGCCCGGCTCGGGAACCGGAGCGGCAGTTCGTTCGGTCCGTGGGTGCCGATTGCCGGCCGCCAGGTCACCTCTCCGGTTATCACCGGTGGGCCGAAACGGCGGGCGAGCACCGGCAGGGCTTCGCTCAATTCGGCGTGCGCGAGTGCGGAGCCGAGGCAATAGTGCGGCCCCGCCCCGAATTGAAGCAGCGGCGCCTCCCGCACAGCCGTGATGTCGAAGGAGCGCCCGCCCGGATAAGCCCGCGGATCCCGCTGGGCCGTCTGCACGGCCATGGTCACGAACGTTCCCCCGGCGATCGGCAGGCCGCGGAACTCAAAATCCTCGGCGGCGCGCCGGAACACGCTCGCCGCCGAGGAACGCCAGCGCATCGTTTCGGTGACGGCGCGGTCGGTCAGTTCCGGGCGGTCGCCCAGCAGGGTCCACTGGCCGGGGTGCTCGGCGAAGGTGACCATCAGGTTGGAGAACTGGTGGCGGGTGTTGTCGTGGGCGCCGAAGACCAGCGTGACCAGCAGGTTGCGCAGTTCCTCGCGGGTGACCGCCTCGTCGATCCGCCAGGCGGCGACCATCCGGGAGATCAGGTCGTCGGCCGGATGCTTCGTCTTCTCGTCGATCAAGGTGTCGATGTAGCCGTCCAGGCCCGCGACGGCCCGTTCCACGCGGGCGGTCGTGTCGCCGCCGGTGGCCAGGGCGAAGACCAGGCCGATGTCGCTGGACCAGACGCTGAAGACGTCGTGGTCCGACGCAGGCACGCCCAGCAACTCGCCCATGACCGCCAGCGGCAGGCGATCGGCGAAGGCGTCGACGAAGTCGGCATCGGCGACCTCGTCGGCCAGGGTCTCGGCCGTCGCCCGGATGAACGGCCGCAGCTGGTCGATGGTGCGGGGCGTGAAGGCACGGCCGACCAGGCCGCGGAGCCTGCGGTGGTCGGCGCCGTCGCGGTTGACGATCATCGGTACGTACCAGTCGTGGATCGGCCCGGACGTGATGCCGTTGCGGCGCAGGTAGCTGTCGCCGCCGTGGTCGAGCCGGCGGTCGCGGAGCAGTTCCTGGGTCTCGGCGTAGCGCAGCACGAGGGGACCGAGCGGGCTGTCGGCGCACCAGGTCTCGTCCTGGGCGGCGAACACCTCCCGGCGCGGTGAAGTCGAACGCCGGATCGACAACGTTCAGGTACGGCATGCGGCGAGTGTGCCGCGACGGCCCGCAAGACCGGAACGCCCGAGGCTGGAACCTGACACGGGAGTGGCAGGTGTGTCAGCAGCTTGGGTGATCATGAGGAGATGTGCTTTCCCCGGCCGTGGCTCCGTGCGAGTCTCGCGGCATGGCGGAATCTGTACCAACCATGCCCAAACGCGTTGCTGCGGAATTCCTCGGCACCTTTTGGCTGGTGTTCGCCGGCTGCGGGTCGGCCGTTCTCGCCGCCGGTTATCTCACGCCCGACGGCGTGCATCTCGGCATCGGTTTTCTCGGGGTGGCGCTGGCCTTCGGGCTGAGCGTCATGACGATGGCTTACGCCGTCGGGCACATTTCCGGCGGCCATTTCAACCCGGCGGTGACGTTGGGTCTCGCCGCGGCCCGGCGGCTGTCGTGGCGTGATGTGCCCGCGTACATCGGCACTCAGGTGGTGGCCGGGATCGCCGGGGCCGGGGTGCTCTACGTCATCGCCGCGGGCCGGCCCGACTTCGACGCCGCCGGCTCCGGCTTCGCGACCAACGGATACGGCGACCGTTCGCCCGGCAACTATTCGATGGTCGCCGCACTCATCACCGAGGTCGTGCTGACCGCCGTTTTCCTGTTTGTCATCCTCGGCGCCACCGACACCCGGGCGCCGCGCGGGTTCGCGCCGATCGCGATCGGGCTGAGCCTCACGCTCATCCACCTGGTCAGCATTCCGGTGACCAACACCTCGGTGAACCCGGCGCGGTCCATCGGCCCGGCGTTGTTCGCCGGAAGCGGGCCGCTCGGCCAGCTCTGGCTGTTCATTCTCGCGCCGATCATCGGCGGGCTGATCGGCGGCTTCACCTACGCGGCACTGCTCGGCCAGAACGATCCCGCCGCCTCGCTGGAGCGCGCCACCAGCGCCTGAACCCGGGTCGTCTACGGTATCCGCCCATGGGCCACGGACGGCGGATACGCACTGCTCTGGCGGTGCTCGTGCTCGGGGCCGGAATCGGGCTCTCGGCCGGCTGCGTCCCGTCGGAGGCCGTCGACGAATGCGCGCCCAGGCAGGCGTACGCGCCCGCGAGCCGGCCCACCCGGCTCGCCATCAACCACGACGCCTTCGACGCCAAGCACGTGGGCCACACCGCGGACGGGCGGCAGTTCTTTCTCACCACCCCGTTCGACGTCGGCACGCAGGAGGCGGGATCGCGGTTCTTCGTGGCGTTGTACCTCTTCGACGGCTCCGGCCGGTTTCTCCGGGCCGACATCAACGCCTTCACCGAAAAGCCTGATGAATCCGCGGCCCTGGAGGCGACCTACGACCGCCGGCTCCAGGAACTCGGCGCCGTGACGTTCGACCGGATCGTGGTGGAGCCCTTCTCCGTCGAGCGGTTCGGTCTGACATTCGGGCTCATCGTGAAGCCGCCCGAGAGCGTGGACGACATCTGGTGGATCACCGTGGAGCCCGGCGACTACATGGCCTTCTCGGCGCCGTGGGACTGCGGCGTTTACGACACCTGAGCCGTCGGCCTCGGCCGGAACAAGCCCGCCGGGCGGATGGTTGCACTGGTCAGCGGCCGGCGAGGGGCGAGCCGGGCGACGTGATGAACGCCACTCCGCAAGCGGGCGGTGCCGGCGGGATGCTTGTGGCGGTGGCCCCGGCGCGCTACCTTTAGCGCAGTCGGGACCTGGACGTAGGCGGCGCTGCCGCCCCTGGGATTCCCAAATCGGCCGAGTCTCAGATGCCGGCCCCACAGTTTTCCTTTCTTTTTCCGGCGTACGGCTGTCGTCGATTTCCGCAGCCTCGCCCACGCGTATCCGCGTACCTCAGATGAGGAGCATCAATGACCGACACAGACGTTCGTTCCAGCGAACGCCGCAACACCAGGGCTCGCCGGCCTGCCGGCACCGGGCCCCGCAACCGCCCGGCCGAGAACGGCCCCGGCGCCCCGAGCGCCGATGTCGCCGTCGACGCCCTGCTCGACATCGTCGACGACAAGGTCTGGCTGCGCGCCGACGGCTACCTGCCCGGGCCGGACGACATCCTGGTGTCGCAGGCCCAGGTGCGCAGCCACGGCCTGCGCCGCGGCGACCACATCACCGGCATCGCGCACGTGCCGAGCGGCCGGAAGGCGGCCACGCTCGACGTCGCCACCGTCAACGGCGAGGACCCGCACCGGGCCACCCGCCGCCCTGACTTCTACAAGCTGACTCCGCTCTACCCGCAGGAGCGGTTGCGCCTCGAGACCGAGCCGCACATCCTCACCACCCGGGTCATCGACCTGGTCATGCCCATCGGCAAGGGGCAGCGGGCGCTGATCGTGTCGCCGCCGAAGGCCGGCAAGACGATGGTGCTGCAGGCCATCGCCAACGCGGTCACCCGGAACAACCCCGAGGCGCACCTGATGGTCGTGCTCGTGGACGAGCGGCCCGAAGAGGTCACCGACATGCAGCGCTCGGTCGAGGGCGAGGTCATCGCGGCCACCTTCGACCGGCCGCCGACCGATCACACCGCGCTGGCGGAGCTCGCCATCGAGCGCGCGAAGCGGCTCGTGGAGTCGGGCCGGGACGTGGTGGTGCTGCTCGACTCGATCACCCGGCTGGGCCGGTCGTACAACCTGGCCGCGCCGGGCCGGGGGCGGACCATGTCCGGTGGTCTCGACTCCACCGCGCTGTACCCGCCGAAGCGGTTCCTCGGCGCCGCCCGCAACATCGAGAACGGTGGCTCGCTGACCATCATCGCGACCGCGCTGATCGACACCGGCTCGGCGATGGACACCGTCATCTTCGAGGAGTTCAAGAGCACCGGTAACGCCGAGCTCAAGCTCGACCGGTCGCTCGCCGAGTCCCGGCTGTTCCCGGCGATCGACGTGACCGGCTCCGGCACCCGGCACGACGAGACGTTGGTGGCGCCGGCGGAGCTGGCCCTGATGCACCAACTCCGCCGGGCGCTCGGTGGTCAGGACCGCAAGCAGAGCTTGCAGCAGCTGCTCGACCACCTCAAGAACACGGGTACGAACGCAGAGTTCCTGCGCCGCGCCGCCCGCAGTTAGGGCAGGTCGACCGGGCGCAGCACGGCGTCGATGCCGTGCGCGATCTGCTTGTTGCCCTTGTTGATGTCGAAGGCGACAACCCGGGGGTTGCGGTCGCTGCGGTCGGCGTCGATGAGCGCGACCTTCTTGAACTTCCACCAGTGCTTGTACACGTCCACGGTGATCGTCGAACCGGCCGCCGTGGTGAGCTTGGCGCCGTCCGCCTTGAGAGCGGCCTTACGATCGATCGTGGCGCCCGGCACGACGTGGTAGAGCAGCACGGCCTCGACCGTGTTGATGCCCAGGCCGGCGACCGTGCTGAACGCGGACTTCTCGGAGGGCAGGCGCTTGGACTTGCTGACCTCCTTGGCGAGCTGACGGAACGCTCCGTCGTTCGGCACGAAGGCGGTCAGGGCGACCGTACCGTCGGTGAGCACCTTGACCGGGCTGGCGGGCTTGGCCTGCAGCACGGCGAGCACGGCCGCGGTGAGCACGTCGAAGTCCTTGGTGTTGCGGTCGAAGCCGCTCTTGTCGGCGGTCAGCACCGCAGCGAGCGACTTGGTGCCAACCTTGCCGTGGGCTTGCGCGGGCGCCCCCAGGGCGACGGAGGCGAGAACGGTGGCCGTGGCTCCCGCGGCGATGCGGGTGGCCAGTCGAGCAATGTTCATCAACGCGCCTTTCGTCGAACGTCCGATCAGCGGCGGGTGCCGCCTCCTGGTGTTCGCCCGCACGAGCGGCACTGGATGCACGTCGCGGTCAGCGGTCCAGGAATTCACCCAGCAGCCGGCGCCCGGCGCTCTGCCGGCTGACCAGTTCCGGGTGCCGGGCCGCGGTGAGCATCGCGGTGTGCGCGCCCATCGACTGGCCGGCCAGCGCCACCGGGCCGCCGTCCGCCAGGGCCTCGATGATCCGGACCACGTCGGCCACGTAGGCGGCGCGGGACAGGTCGGCCGGCCGCCGGATGCTGTGGCCGTGGCCACGCTGGTCGGGGGCGATGACCCGGTGCCCGGCAAGGGTGATCTGCACCTCCCGGCCGCTGCCGGCCAGGCCGTGCAGCAGGACGAGCGGCGAACCGCCTGTTTCGCCGACGAAGCAGGACAAATGATCTACCGTGACGCGCCGCATGTCCCCATCATCGGTTCGGTTTACTGTCGACCGCGCACCGGACGATCGGGTATCCACCTCCGCGCTACGGACAATTCAGCTCACGGCAGAGCGAACTCGCTGGTGATCGGCCATTTAGGCGTGGGAGTCTCTGATGGTGAAACCAGTTCCATCCAAAGTGCCCACCCGGGCCTACAACGCCGAGCAGACGGACGCCGGCTGGCGGTCCATGTCCATGCTGGTCCGCCACGTGCAGCGCGGAGGCCACCCGGCCGCCGTCGCGCCGACGGTCGACCTGCAGGCCGGCGAGAAGCAGTACGGTTCCTTCCTGGTCGACGTGGCGGCCTACTTCTCCACCACGGTGGACTATTCGAGCAGCATCTTCGCCAGCGGCGGGCTGTTCTTCACCGGGCCCAGCACCGAGACCCGGGCCGGCTGGCGGCACGCCGACCGGCAGGCCGCGATCGTCACCAGCCAGCGGCTGCTGCTGGGCGAGGCGACGTACGACTTCCGCTCGCTGATCCTGATCCAGCCCAACCCGCTGGACTGGTCGGTGAACCTCTACTTCCAGGGCGCCCAGCCGATCATGCTGCGCGGGCCGTGGGTGCCGTGGATGACCGTGGTCATGTGCGCCGAGCTCTACGGGTCACCCTGGCCCCCCGGGCACGCCCCGGAGCTGGACATCCCGATCAAGGTTATGTGCGAAAACGCGCAATAGCGCGGGCGCGGGTCCGGCGAGCCTGCCACGCTGGAGGTCGTGTATGACTACGACGTGTTGGTGCTGGGCTCCGGGCCCAGCGGGCAGAAGGCCGCAATCGCCGCCGCGAAGCTGGGCCGGCGGGTGGCCATCGTCGACCGCCGCGACATGCTCGGCGGGGTATGCATCAACACCGGCACCGTGCCGTCCAAGACCCTGCGCGAGGCCGTGCTCTACCTGACCGGCCTGAGCCAGCGCGACCTGTACGGCAGCAGCTACCGGGTCAAGGACCGGATCACGGTCAGCGACCTCGCGGCGCGGACCCAGCACGTGATCACCCGGCAGACCGACGTGATCCGCAACCAGCTCGCCCGCAACCACATCGCGATGCTCACCGGCACCGGGCGGTTCGCCGACGCGCACGCCATCTGGATCGACGGCGGCTCCGGGCACGACACCAAGATCAGTTCCGAAAAGATCATCATCGCCGCCGGCACCCGCCCGGCCCGGCCGGACAGCGTCGACTTCGACGACCGGACGATCGTCGACTCGGACGGCGTGATCAATCTGGAGGCCGTGCCGCGCAGCATGGTCGTGGTCGGCGCCGGGGTGATCGGCATGGAGTACGCCTCCATGTTCGCCGCCCTGGGCACCAAGGTCACCGTGGTCGAGCGCCGGGAGAAGATGCTCGACTTCTGCGACGAGGAGATCATCGAGTCGCTGAAGTACCACCTGCGCGACCTGTCGGTGACGTTCCGGTTCGGCGAGGAGGTGGCCGCGGTCGAGCGCCACCAGACGGCCGCGCTCTGCGTCCTCAAGAGCGGCAAGAAGATCGTGGCCGACACGGTGATGTACTCGGCCGGCCGGCAGGGGCAGACCGACGACCTGGCCCTGGAGGCGGCCGGGCTGAGTGCGGACCGGCGCGGCCGGATCACGGTGGACGCCAATTACCGTACGGCGGTCGACAGCATCTATGCGGTCGGTGACGTGATCGGCTTCCCGGCGCTCGCCTCGACCTCGATGGAGCAGGGGCGGCTCGCGGCCCAGCACGCGTGCGGCGAGCCGGTGCGCGAGATGCACGAGTTGCAGCCGATCGGCATCTACACGATTCCGGAGATCAGCTTCGTCGGTAAGACCGAGGACGAGCTGACCGACAGCGCGACCCCGTTCGAGGTGGGCATCGCCCGCTATCGCGAGCTGGCCCGCGGGCAGATCGTCGGTGACTCGTACGGGATGCTGAAGCTGCTCGTCTCGCCCGACGACGGCCGGCTGCTCGGCGTGCACGTCTTCGGCACGGCGGCCACCGACATCGTGCACATCGGTCAGGCCGTGATGGGCTGCGGTGGCACGGTCGACTACCTGGTCGACGCGGTGTTCAACTACCCGACCCTGTCGGAGGCGTACAAGGTCGCGGCGCTGGACGCGAGCAACAAGATCCGCAACATCACCCGGATCGACGGTTGATCAATAGACCCAGACCCGGGTGTCGATCGGGATCTTGTTGCTGGTCCACAGGTAGTTCATCGCCGAGATGCTCAGCCGCGCGCACCCGTGCGACGCGGGGTACGGCGGCACGCTGTTCGCCCCGTGCACCGCGATGCCGCCGTTGAAGTACTTCGGGCGCCAGAGCAGCCCCAGCGGCGCGTGCCGCCAGCCGTCGATCTGCCGCGAGACCCGGAACTTGCCGCTCGGGGTGTCGGCCAGGTAGGTCGCGCCGTTCTGCTCGTAGCGCTCCATCGAGCCGGTGGAGGTGTTGAAGACCTGGCTGACCTCGCCGTCGTCGACCAGCATCAGCAGCTGCCGCTTGAGGCTGATCTCGATGACCCGGCCCTTGCTGCTCCTGGCCTTGGGGCGTACCCCCTGGTCCAGGGCCTGCTGGGTCTTGGGCCCGACGACGCCGTCGCGGCCGAGGCGGGCCGCCTTCTGCAGCGCGAAGACCGCCTGCTGGGTCTGGCCGCCGAAGCTGCCGTCGGCCTTGCCGTTCCAGTAGCCCAGCTCGGTGAGGCGCTTCTGCAGCGCCACCACCCGCGGGCCCTTGGCGCCGGACCTGAGCTTCTTCGGCTTCGCCGGCGCGGTCGACGTCGGGGTCGGTGAGGCCGTCGGTGCCGGCGCGGTCGACGGCGGCGCGGTCGCGGAGGTCGAGGCGGGGGCGGTCGAGGGTACGGATGTGGGCGCCGCAGCCTGCTCAGAGCCGCCGGAATCGCACCCGGCAGCCAGCGTGACAGTGGTGACCACCACTGCCGCATACGTCAGAGCTCTGCGCACTACGCCTCCCTCATCCCGCCATGGTCACACGCGAGAACCTCTCAGTGCGGCCGTTGCCCCGTCAAGCTGGGCCGTCCCGCCGGGCGGTGGGACGACCCCGCGTGATCGAGGGCTAGCGTGCGGTGAGCCGGAAGCTCTGCGCGGCGGTGCCGTTGCAGGCGTACTGGACGAGCTGGACGCTGTCGGCGGTCGCGGCGCCGGGCACGTCCAGGCACTTGCCGCTGTTGCGGTTCACGAGGTGGTACGAGCCGCCGGCCTCGGCGACCGGCTGCCACTGCTGGTTGGCGCCGCCCGCGTACGACCAGGTCTGGATCGGGGCGTTGTCGGCGGTCGACACGTTCGTCACGTCGAGCGCCTGGGCGCTGTTGCCGCGGTTGGTGATCCGGACGTAGCTGCCGCTGGTCGGCGTGAACTGGTACTGCTGCGCGGTGCTGGTGTTGCAGGCGTACTGCTGGATCGCGGTACCGTTGGTGGTGCCGGCCGCGCGGGCGTCGACGCACTTGCCGCTGTTGCTGTTGCTCACCGAATACCAGGCGGCCGGATCAATGGGGGTGGTCGGCGGGGTGCCGGTCGCGCCGCCGAGCCAGAGCAGGCCGTTGATCAGCCACTGGTTCTGCTGGGCGCTGGCGAAGGTCGAGGACGTCCGGGTGTTGGTGTCGTAGTTCATGCCGTTGTGGCCGAAGTTCGTGTAGAGCATCTTGTAGTTCTTGTTGGTCCAGATCAGCGGGTAGAAGCCGCTGCGCCACTGCTGGTTGGGGTCGATGCCGACCGGGAAGCTGCCCGCGTCGACCGAGGCGAGGATCTCGATGTCCGGGTTCTGCCGCAGGTCGCGGCTCCACGAGTACCACTCGCTGACCGCGGACGGGATGGTCGTCGGCAACCCCGCGGTGGACGGGTGGCCGGCGGTGATCCGCAGGGTCTCGGCGGTCGGCCCCCAGGTGTTGGTGGCGAAGTTCCCCGAGCCCAGGAACGTGTTGTAGTACCAGCTCCACGAGTTCGCGTCGGTGGTGAACGCGCTGACGTGGAAGCCCATCCAGGCGCCGCCGTTCTGCATGTACTGCTGGAAGGCGGGCCGCTGCGCCGCCGGCGGCGCGTCGTCGAGGAACATCACCACCTGGTACGCGGCCAGGCTGCCGGTGGTGAGCCGGCCCCAGTCGGTGGTCGCCTCCCAGGTGAAGCCGTACTGGGCGGCGGCCCGGGGGAACCAGTCGCGGGCTTCCTTGTCGAAGTCGATGTGCGCGGCGTCCCAGGTGCCGTTGTAGAAGGCCAGCACCTTGAAGGGGGTGGCCGCGGCCGCCTCGGCGGGACGCGGACCGGGACCGGCGGTGCCGGCGGCCAGCAGGGTGACGGCGGCGGCGAGAACGCGTCCGAGCAGTTTTCTACCCACGTGAATGTCCTTGGGAAGCAGGGGTGGAGGACGGGGCGGCCGCTGCTGACATCTTCGATCATCGATGCTTCAGGAAACAAGGTTAACAGCCCCAATAGTTAAATTAAGTTCCGATCCGGAACATGATCAACTCTGTGTCAGTGGCATGAGACACAGCGTGGAGGCGATTTGTGAGCCACGCTCGGGCGACCGGAGGATGCTCGCGGGAAAAAGAATCAAGTACCCTTCGCCTATGTCATGGAAGGCAAGTGCCCGGCACGGCGTACGCGAGGCGCCCGCCGGCCTCGCCCTCCTGCAGGATCTGTTGAACACCCGCGGCAGCATGTCCTACGCGCCGGACCTGCTGGGCACCCCCGATGACGCGCAGCGCTGGCTGACCGACGCGCTCGGCACCTGGTCGCGGGTGGCCGGCCTGCCGGCGCCGGTGATCCTGCTCTCGTCGACCGACATGCGCTCGCTGCGCCGGCTGCGGACGACGTTCGAGGGGGTCATCCTGGCCGGCGGTCGCAACGTCGAGCCCGACGGCGCGCTGCCGCCCGCCGACGTCCCGGTCAGCCTGGTGCCGGATGCGGACGGCTGGGTCCGGATGGTGCCCAGCGGCCGCGGCATCCGGTGGCTCGCCTCGGCGCTGTGGGCCGAGGCCCTGCTGGCCCAGCAGGCCGGGCTGTGGCCGCGGCTCAAGCTCTGCCACAACGTCGACTGCCGGGCCGCCTTCTTCGACACGTCCCGGAACAACAGCGGCGTCTGGCACGACGTCAGCACCTGCGGCAACACCGCGAACCTGCGGGCCTTCCGGGAGCGCAAGCGGCTGATGGGCAACTCCGGCAGCCAGCTCGGTCACAGCGTGCAGCGGCCCGACCTGCAGTGAACCCGCGGGAACCAGGAGCCGCCGGTGGGCGACTATGGGGACATGGCGTGTGAGCGGTGGCGCGAGTTGGTGTCCGCGCAACTGGACGGCGAGGACGATCCGGCCGATCGGCCCCGGGTCGAGGAGCATCTGTCCGGCTGCGCCGGCTGCCGGGAGTGGCTGGAGCGGGCGGCCGCGGTCAACCGGCTGACCCGTACGGGCCTGGTGTCGGACGTGCCCGACCTGAGTGCGGCGATCCTGGCCGCGCTGCCGGTCGCGCCGGCACCCGGGCGGCGCCGGCTCGGTTCCGGGCCGCTCTACGTGGGGCTGGCGGCGGTCGGCGCCGTGCAGCTCATCCTCGGGCTCGCGCAGATCGGCGGCGGGGCGAGCAGCGCACACGTGCACACCGGCCTGGACGCGACGCCCGGGCACCTGTGGCACGAGTCGGCGGCCTGGAACGTGGCCGTCGGGGCGGGTTTCCTCTTCATCGCGCTGCGCCGCAGCCGGCCCACCGGGCTGGTGCCGATGCTGACCGCGTTCGTGGGAATGCTGCTGCTGCTCTCGGTCAACGACCTGTCGGCGGGCCGGGTCGACACCGCGCGGCTGGTCAGCCACGGCTTCGTGATCCTCGGCTACCTGATCGTGGTGGCGCTGTCGCGGGTCACCCGCGACTCGGCGCGCCCGCCGGGCGACCGGGTAGCCGGCGGGAGCGGCTGGCATCTCGTCGAGGCCGAGGCCGAGGACACCCCCGAACCCGCCCTGCCGAAGCTGCGCCTCGTGCCGCGCGGTCCGCTCACGGCCACGGCGACGCGGCCGGTCGAGCAGGGGGAGCGGCGCCGGGCCGCTTAGCGGGGCGGCCGGACCGACAGCTCACGCCACTCGTCCGGGCCGACCAGCAGCGCGCGGACCATGTCCAGCGCGGCGTCCTCGCTGTCGTACTCGAAGAAGTGCGAGACGCCGTCCGAGCCGCCGGCGCGCTGCTCGACGTACCACTGATCACCGCTCGTCCGCAGGTACACGTCCTTGCGGGCGACGCGCCCCCATCTGCCGTTCCACCAGTGCTTACGCTGCTCCATCCCGGCACTGTATCGAACATCTGTTCGAACAGTGCCGGGTGGGTTGATCTTTTGTCGATCAGCGCTGCGGCGGGTCGTTCTGCTGGTGCCGGCCCAGGATGTCGTTCACCGCCCCCGGGGAGACCTGCTGGCGCACCAGCGCGTCGCGGATCTCGGTGAGCAGCTTGACCTCTTCGCTGGGGGCCTCCGGCGGGGGCTCCTCGCCGCGCTTGCGCCGCTCGGCCAGCCGGTTCAGCGGGTAGACCACGAGGAAGTAGAGCACGGCGGCGGTGAGCAGGAACGTGATGACGGCGTTGATGAAGCTCGCGTAGTCGAACGGCACCTTGTTGACGGTGAAGGTGCCCGCGGACGCACCGGAGCCGCCGCCCAGCAGCTGGATCAGCGGCTTGAGGAAGGCGTTGGTGAAGGCCGTGACGACCGCGGTGAAGGCGGCGCCGATGACGATGCCGACAGCGAGGTCAACGACGTTGCCTCGCATGATGAAGTCTTTGAAGCCTTTGAGCATGGTCAAGTTCCACTCCTGCAGGTGAGCTCTCGAGTTCGCCGGGCAGCAGTTTCCCATGACCGGTCAGCGACAAACTACGCTGAACCGCGCTGATCCACTCAGTCGAGCGCGGGCTCCTCGGCCGTGACGGCCTCGTCCACGGTCGGGTAGGTGTGCAGCACCTCGACCAGTCCGCTGACCTCGAGGATGCGCAGCACCCCGCGTTGCGGTGCGGCCAGCCGCACGGCGCCGCCGGCGTCGTCGGTGCTGTTCTTCGCCCGCACGAAGACCGACAGCCCGGTGGAGTCGCAGAACGAGACCTCGGCCAGGTCGAAGACCAGCCGGGTGCGCCCCTTCTCCAGCAGGTCGCTGATCTGGTCCTGGAGCTGCGGCGCAGTGGCCATGTCGAGCTCACCGGCGACCGACACGACGACCATTTCGCCGCGCTGTTCCGTTTGTACCGTCAAGGACATTCAGGACCTCCAGTTATGGCACGAACGCTACTCCACGCCAGGGGGAGTGCGCAGAACGGGGAGCGCGCGTTGGCGCGGAGATTTTAGTTGGCCTACAGCAAGTAACGGGGAGCGCGGTGGTAAAGTCCGGCCGTCCCTCGGTGATGGCTGCCCGCGCCCCGCGAAGCTGCTCGCAGGAACGATGACTATCAGGGAGGCGGCGGTGGCGCTGAGTACCGATGAGGTGGGACGCTTCGCTGGTCTCCTGGAGACCCACGGCGAAACGCTGACCACCGCCTGGACCGACGCGGTGGCGAAGCTGCTGCGCGGCCGGCTCAGCCACGCCGAGCTGCACCGGCAGATCGCCGAGCTGCAGAAGGGTCTCCAGGCCGCACTGTCCGGCGGGGCCGTGGATCTCGACGGTGACGCCGCCGGCGAGCTCCGCGCGCTGCTCCGCGACCTGTCCAACACCCGCGCCCGGCAGGGCTTCACCGCCACCGAGACGGCGGTCAGCATCTTCGCCCTCAAGGACGCGGTGCTGACCATCCTGGATCAGGGCGAGAGCCCGGACGCGGCCACGCTGCGTGACTATGTCGCCTTCTCGGCGTTCATCGACCGGGCCGGGCTGTTCACCTTCGACAGCTACGTCCGCGCCCGTGAGGAGCTCATCTCCGACCAGGCCGAGCAGCTGCTGGAGCTCTCCACCCCGGTGGTGAAGCTGTGGGAGGGCGTGGTCGCCGTGCCGCTGGTGGGCACGCTCGACTCGGCCCGCGCCCAGGTCGTCATGGAGCGCCTGCTGCAGACGCTGGTGGACACCGGCTCGCCGTACGCGATCATCGACATCACCGGCGTGCCGGCCGTCGACACCCAGGTCGCCCAGCACATCCTCAAGACCGTGGTGGCCGCCCGGCTGATGGGCGCCGACTGCATCATCTCCGGCATCCGGCCGCAGATCGCCCAGACGATCGTGGCGCTGGGCATCGAGTTCGGCGACATCGCCACCAAGTCCAGCCTTGCCGACGCCCTGCGGCACGTGTTGCGACAGAACGACGTCAAGGCTGCCCGGCGTGGCGCCGGTCGCCGGGAGAGCTGACCCGTGGAGCGCGTACCGGTCCTGAAGATCGGCGACATCCTGCTGGTGTCGATCCAGATCGACATGGAGGACCAGGTCGCCCTGCAACTGCAGGAGGACCTGGCCGACCGGATCGTGGCGACCGGCTGTCACGGAGTGATCATCGACATCAGTGCGCTGGACATCGTCGACTCGTTCGTCGGTCGCACCCTGGCCACGATCGCGTCGGTGTCCCGGGTGCTGGACGCCGAGACGGTGGTCGTCGGCATGCGCCCGGCGGTGGCCATCACGCTGGTCGAGCTGGGCCTGTCGCTGCCGGGGATCCGGACCGCCCTCAACGTCGAGCTGGGCATGGACCTGCTGGCCCAGGCCCGGGGCTTCGAGGTGCCCGACGACGACGAGGACGACGCCGACGAGGCCGTCGTAGCCGCATCGTGACCGGGGACGACATCGCCGCGATGGAGCGCCTGGACATCCGCTCGGACCAGGATGTCGTCCGGGTCCGGCAGCTGGTACGCACGCTCGCCGTCTCCGTCAAGCTCTCCCTGGTCGACCAGACCAAGCTGGTCACCGCCGCCAGCGAACTGGCCCGTAACACCCTCGTCTACGGTGGTGGTGGCACGGTCGAGGCCGGCCGGATCGACAACGGCCGCCGCACCGGCATCAGGATCGTTTTCGCCGACCAGGGACCGGGCATAGCCGACCTGGACCTGGCGCTGACCGACGGTTACACCACCGGCGGCGGCCTCGGTCTGGGCCTCAGCGGGGCACGGCGGCTGGTTGACGAGTTCGACATCGACACCGCAGTCGGTCAAGGTACGACGATCAGTGTGATCAAGTGGTGCCGATGAGCGGAGGCGCGGTGGCGTCACTACCCGAGGGGCTCCTCGACGCAGGAGTCTGGTTCCGGGTGGAGGCCGCCGGTACGGCCGCCGCGGTCCGCCGGGCCGCCGAGCGGCTCGCCACCGAGCTCGGTATGCCCGAGGCACGCATCGCCGACCTCTCCATCGTCGCCACCGAGACCGCCAGCAACCTGGTCAAGCACGCCGACGAGGGGATGCTGCTGGTCCGGCCGGCGCGGGTGCCGGACCGGGCCGGGGTGGAGATCCTCGCGCTGGACCGGGGCCCGGGGATGGCCGACATCAGCCGCTCCATCGGCGACGGGCACTCCACGGCCGGCACGCTGGGCATCGGGCTGGGCGCCATAGTGCGCCAGTCGAGCTGGTCGGACCTGCACTCCGTGCCCGGACTGGGCACCGTCATGGCCGTGCAGATCTGGTCCGGGGTGACCCCGCCGCAGGCCTGGGCCGCCGGGCTGACCCGCCCGCTCACCGGGGAGCCGGTCTGCGGCGACGGTTTCGCGGTGCGCGAGGTCGACGGCCGCCGGCAGGTGCTGCTCTGCGACGGGCTGGGGCACGGGCCGCTCGCGCACGCGGCCACGCAGGAGGCGATCCGGGTCTTCGCCGACACCCCGGCGGGCCCGCCGAGCGTGGTCGTGGAGGCGCTGCACCGCAAGCTCAGCCACACCCGGGGTGCCGCGGTCGCCGTCGCGGAGCTCGACCTCGCCGCGGGTACGGTCCGCTACGCGGGCCTGGGCAACATCGCCGGCACGGTGCTCCACCCCGACGGCAGCCGCCGCGGCATGGTGTCGCTGCCGGGCATCGCCGGTCACCAGCGCCGGCAGATCCGCGAGTACGACTACCCGCTCCCCGCCGGCGGCACAGTCCTGATGCACTCCGACGGTGTCGTCGACCGCTGGAAGGCCACCGACTATCCGGGGCTGCTCTCGCACTCACCGCAGGTCATCGCGGGCACGGTGCTCCGCGACGCCGGCATCCGGCGCGACGACGCCGGCGTAGTCGTGGCGTGTGCGTCATGACAACCCCCGATCCGTTGGTGCGTACGCGGATCCGGGTGGAGCAGGACGTCTTCGCGGTCCGGCAGCTGGGCCGCGAGGTCGGCCGGCTGGTCGGCCTGGAGGCACAGGATCAGATCCGGATCGCGACCGCGCTCAGTGAGGTCGGCCGGTTGCTGGTCGCCACGGGGCGCGACACCGAGGTGGTGTTCGCGACGACCCCGGACGGGGTACCTGCACTGTCGGTGAAGCTGGAGCACACCGCGCACGGGGGCGCGGACCGGCTTGCCGCCCAGTTGGCACAGGTCGGACGCCTGGTGGACTCGATGGAGGTAAGGGATGGGGAGACCGGAACGGTCGTGCGGATGTCGCGTCGACTCCCGCCGAGCGCACCGGTCCTGAGTCCCGACCGTATGGACGACATTCGTGCCGAACTCGCATCCCACGTGCCGGGGACCCCGTTCGACGAACTGGCTGTGCAGAACCAGCAGCTCATCGCGACCCTGGACGAAGTACGCGCGCAGCGTGACGACCTGGCCCGGCTCAACGCCGAGCTGGAGGAGACCAACCGCGGCGTGATGGCGCTCTACCACCAGCTCTCCGACGAGCTGGAGGAGACCAACCGCGGTGTGGTCGCGCTCTACAACGAGCTCGACGAGAAGTCCGTCGAACTGCGCGCGGCCAGCGAGGCGAAGAGCCGGTTCCTGGCCAACGTCAGCCACGAGCTGCGCGCGCCGGTGACCGCGATCATCGGGCTGGGCCGGCTGCTCAGCGACGACGCCTCGGACCCGCTCACCGGCGAGCAGGAACGCCAGGTGGAGCTGATCCGGGGTTCCGCCGCGGACCTGCTCTCGCTGGTCAACGACCTGCTCGACCTGGCCAAGGCGGAGGCCGGCCGGCTGGAGCCGAACTGGTCCGACGTCGACCTCAGGGCGGTCTTCGGCCAGCTCCGCGGCACGCTGCGGCCGCTCGCGACCCGTCCCGGGGTGGACTTCGTGGTGGAGGAGCCCGCGGTGGCCCGGCTGCGCTCCGACGAGGTGCTGCTCGCCCAGGTGCTGCGCAACCTGCTCACCAACGCGATCAAGTTCACCGCCGAGGGCTCGGTCCGGCTGTCCGCGGCCGCCGTCGGCAGCGAGGTGGAGTTCACCGTCGCGGACACCGGCACCGGCATCCCCACCGAGCTGCAGGAGCGCATCTTCGAGGAGTTCTACCAGGTGCCCGGCAGCTACGCGCTGAGCGGCAAGGGGACCGGGCTGGGGCTGCCGTACGCGCGGCGGCTGGTGGGCATCCTCGGCGGCGCGCTGCGGGTCACCTCCGAGCCGGGGGTGGGCAGCACGTTCATCGTCTCGCTACCGGTGGTGCCATGACTCCTGCGACCGTGCTGGTCGTCGATGACAGCGCGACCAAGCGCTATCTGCTGGTGAGCTGGCTGTCCCGCGCCGGCTTCTCGGTGATCGAGGCGGAGACCGGCGGGGAGGCCCTGCGCCGGCTCCTCGAGACCGACGTCGACCTGGTGGTGCTCGACGTCAAACTGCCCGACATGAACGGTTTTGAGGTCTGCGAGCGGATCAAAACCGATCCCGGGTACGGGGTCCTGCCGGTCATCCACGTGTCCGCGCACGCCGTCGACGTGGTCGACCGCACCCAGGGCCTGAACCGGGGCGCCGACGCGTACCTGGTCGAGCCGATCGAGCCGGACGAGCTGATCGCCACCGCGCAGGCCGTGCTGCGGTACTACCGGGCCCGGCAGCGCGCCGAGACGCTGGCCGCCCGGATGGTCCGGCTCGCCGAGACCACCCTGGCGATCAACTCGTCCGCCACCCTGGCGGGCCTGCTGCAGGCGGCTGCCGACGGGGCCTACGAGATCTTCGGCGGGCCGGTCGTGGTGGTCGCCGAGACGTCCGACGGCGACGGGCTGGCCGCGGTCGCCCACGGCGGCCCCGCAACGGTACGGCCCTGGCAGGTCGAGCACCACGAGGTCGCCGTCGGAGCCAGCCTGCGCACCGACGACCCGGCCTCCTGGCACGCGGCCGGTCCCTGGCCCGAGGGCGAGTCGGTGGCGGTGGCGTCGGCCCGGCTGCGCGCCGACCGGACGCCCGTCTACGTCGCCGTCCCGTCCAGCACGCAGAGCCCCGGCTTTCCCGTGCTGCGCCAGCTCGCGCAGGCGGTGGCGGCCGCGGTCGAGGCGCAGCGCTCGTACGACGAGGAGCACCGGATCGCGGTCACGCTCCAGCGCAGCCTGCTGCAGTCGCGGCTGCCGGACGTGCCCGGGCTGGAGTTCGCGGTCCGGTACGAGCCGGCCGGCGCGCAGACCGAGGTGGGCGGCGACTTCTACGAGCTCACCATGCTGGACGGCAAGCTGCTGGTGGCGATCGGCGACGTGGCCGGCCACTCGCTGCACGCGGCCACGGTGATGGCCGAGGTGCGGCATGCCGTGCGCGCGTACGCGGTGGAGGGGCATCCGCCGGGCGCGGTGCTGGAGCTGGTCAACCGCTTCATGCGGACAGTGCTGCCGGCCGAGTCCGCGACACTGTGCCTGCTGACGCTGGAGCCGGACACGGGTCGCGTACGCCTGGCCAGCGCGGGCCATCTGCCACCGCTGCTGCAGGTCGAGGGCGAGGCGCAGTTCCTGGCGCCGCGCGGCCCGCTGCTGGGCATCAATGCGCCCCGGCCGGCCGACCTGGAGTTCGTGCTGCCGCGCGGCGGCACGCTGGTGCTCTACACGGACGGCCTGATCGAACGCCGGGACGCGGACATCGACGTGGGCCTGAGCGCGCTCGCGGCGTGCGCGGCGCAGGTCGAGCCCAGCCTGGACGCGTTCTGCCAGCGGCTGCTGGTCCGCCTCGCCGGCGCCGGGGAGCAGGCCGACGACATCGCGGTGGTCGCGCTGCGGCGGGCATGACGCGAGCTATTCACTGAGTGAATAGTGAGGGCATGTCGACCTCACACGTGCTGCTCGGGCTGCTCTGTGCCGGCCCGCAACACGGGTACGAGCTGAAGAAGGCGCACGACGAACGCCTGCCCCGGGCCAAACCGCTCGCCTACGGGCAGGTCTACGCCACCCTCGGCCGGCTCGAACGCGACGGTCTCGTCGAGCAGTCCGGCCAGGACCAGGAGGGCGGGCCGGAGCGCACCTCGTACGCCCTCACCGACGCCGGGCGGGAGAAGCTCATCGAGTGGCTCGGCGCCGTCGAGCCGCCGGCCCCGTACGTCTCCAGCGCGCTGTTCGCCAAGGTGGTCGTCAGCCTGCTGGCCTCCGGCACCACCGCCGCGACCGACTACCTGGTGGCCCAGCGCGCTGCGCACACCATCCGGCTGCGCGAGCTGACCGCGGTCAAGACCACCCCGGAGGCCTCCGCCGGTGACGTCGTCGCCGCCGACTACGCCATCGCCCACCTGGACGCGGACCTGCGCTGGCTGCAGACCACGCTGCTGCGCGTCGTCGACCTGCACCAAGAGGTGATCTCATGAACGACCTGCTGACCGGCACCGGCCTGCACCGCTCGTACGGACCGACCCCGGCCCTGCGGGGCATCGACATCACCATCGGCGAGGGCGAGATCGTCGCGGTCACCGGCCCGAGCGGCTGCGGCAAGTCGACGCTGCTGCACTGCCTGGCCGGGCTCCTCAAGGTCGACGCGGGCGAGGTGCGGTACCGCGACCAGGACATCGCGCTGTGGAGCGACGCCGCCCGGTCGCGGCTGCGGCGCACCGACTTCGGCGTGCTGTTCCAGTTCGGCCAGCTGGTGCCGGAGCTGACCGCCGCCGAGAACGTTGCTCTTCCGTTGCTCCTCGCCGGCTCGGGGCGGCGAGAGGCCCGGAAGAGCGCGACCTTGTGGATGAGCCGGTTCGGCGTGGGCGACCTCGCCGACCAGCTGCCCGGCCGGATGTCCGGCGGGCAGCAGCAGCGCTGCGCGGTGGCCCGGGCGCTGGTCACCGAGCCCAAGGTGCTGTTCGCCGACGAACCCACCGGCGCGCTGGACGTGCTCACCGGCGAGCAGGTGCTCACCGAGATCGTGCACATCGCCCGGGAACAGGGCACCTCGGTCGTGCTCGTCACCCACGAGCCCCGGATCGCCGCCTACGCGGACCGGGAGGTGGCCCTGCGCGACGGCGTGCTGGACCCGACCGGCCTCGGCCTCGGCCTCGGCGCATGAAACCGGGGACGCTGCTGCGGCTGGCGGTCGGTGGCGGCCGCACCGACGTGCTGCGGATGATCTTCACGGTGGTCAGCGCCGTGCTTGCCACCGTGGTGCTGCTCGCCGCCGCGACCGTGCTGGCGGTGCCCGAGCTGGGCGACCCGCAGGCCGGCTCCGAGGCTTGGAACATGCGGTACAGCAGCCCGCTGATCGACGAGCCCGGGCTGCGGCCCGGCGTGGTGCTCACGCTGTTGCTGCTCGCCGTACCGGTGCTGTTCCTGGCCGGGCAGAGCATCCGCTTCGGCAGCCCGGCCCGGGACCGCCGCCTCGCGGCCATGCGCCTGGCCGGGGCGACGCCCGGGCAGGCGGTGCTGCTGGCGGCCACCGAGACGGCGGTCGCGGCGCTGCTCGGCTCGGTGCTCGGCGCCGGGGTCTTCCTGGCGCTGCGGGCGCTGCTCGACCGCACCGACGCGGCCGGCCTGCGGTCGCTGCCCACCGACGTGCTGCCCGGCGGCCCGGCCTTCGTGCTGGTCCTGCTGCTGGTCCCGGTGCTCGCCGGGCTGATCGGGGCGTTCCTGCTGCGCCGGGTGATCATCACCCCGCTGGGCGTGGTGCGCCGCACCCGCACCAAGGGCCCGCGGCTCTGGCCGGGCGTCCTGATCATCGCGGGGGTGTTCGCCCCGTTCGTCTTCCGGCCGCTCGGCGAGCTCCTGGGCCGGATCGGCGGCAGCACCGGCCGTGACCTGACGGTGGCCCTAGCCTTCGCCGTGGTGCTGCTGGCCGTCGTCGGCGTCGTGGTCGGCACCGGCTGGATCAGCCACACCACCGGCCGGCTGCTGCACCGCTTCGGCCGCCGCCCGGCCACCCTGCTGGCGGGCCGGCAGCTGATCGCGGACCCGTGGAACGGCAGCCGTACGCTCTCGGCGCTGCTGGCCGCGTTGGTCGTCGGCGCCGGCGTGCTCGGCTACCGCGCCTACATGGTCACCCACTTCGTGGCCACCGACCGGGCGAACCGGCTGAACTTCGGCGACGACGGGTTCGCCGCCTCGACCGACTTCTACCTGAACTCGGTGGACCTGGTCCGCATCGCCGTCGCCGTCGGGATCGTGGTGGCGGCCGCCGGGATCATGGTGGCGCTCGCCGAGGGCATCGTCACCCGGCGCCGCACCTACGCCGCGCTGGTGGCGGCCGGGGTGCCACGCCGGGTGCTGGGCGAGTCGCTGGCCTGGCAGACGCTGGCCCCCCTGGTGCCGGCCGTGCTCGCGGCGCTCACCGTGGGGCTGAGCCTGGTGCGCGGGGTGGCCCGGGAGGCGACCGCCGGCGGCGGCGGGACCTGCACCGGCACCGAGGCCCAGTGCGCCGACCTCAGCTCGCCCTACTGGCAGATCGATCCCGTGGTCACGCTGCGGGTGCCGGTGCCGCTGGCCGAGCTGGCCGTGCTGGGCGGCGGCGCGCTGGTCCTGATGCTGCTGGTGGTTGCGGTGGGGCTGGTGTTCCTGCGCCGCAGCACCGAGCTCGACGAACTGCGGATCGGCTGAGCCCGCGGCCCGGTCGGTGCGACCGGGCCGCGGGACCCGCTAGCTCTGCTGCTGCGCGAGGCCGACGGTGTCCAGGATCCAGGCGGTCACGAACGCCTCTTCCTTCCACGAGTCGTAGCGGCCGCTGGGACCGCCGTGCCCGGCGCCCATCTCGGTCTTCAGCAGGTACGCCCCGTCGGGCGCCACCGACCGCAGCCGCGCGATCCACTTGGCCGGCTCGTGATACAGCACCCGGGTGTCGTTCAGGCTGGTCACGGCCAGGATCTTCGGGTACGCGAGCTTCGCGACGTTCTCGTACGGGCTGTAGGACTTCATGTACGCGTACACGTCGGCGTTCTCGAGCGGGTTGCCCCACTCCTCCCACTCGGTGACCGTCAACGGCAGCGACGGGTCCAGAATGGACGTCAGCGGGTCGACGAACGGCACCTGCGCGACGATGCCCGCGAAGGCCTCCGGCGCGATGTTCGCCACCGCGCCCATCAGCAGGCCACCCGCCGAACCGCCGCGGCCCACCAGGCGTTCCGGCGAGGTCCAGGACGACGCCACGAGCGCGCGGGCGGCCGCCACGAAGTCGGTGAACGTGTTCTTCTTCGCCAGCATCTTGCCCTCTTCGTACCAGCGCCGGCCCAGCTCACCGCCGCCGCGGATGTGCGCGATGGCGAAGACGACGCCGCGGTCCAGCAGCGACAGGCGGGCGACGGAGAAGTACGGGTCCATACTGATCTCGTAGGAGCCGTAGCCGTACAGGACCAGCGGCGCGGTGCCGTTGCGCGGCGTCCCCTTGCGGGCCACGACGGAGATCGGCACCTTGGTGCCGTCGTCGGCGACCGCCCACTCGCGGAACTGCTCGTAATCCGCCGGGTCGTAGCCGCCCAGCACCGGCTTCTGCTTGCGCAGCACCATCGAGCGGGTGATCAGGTCCACGTCGTAGACCGAGTCCGGAGTCACCATCGAGGTGTAGCCGATCCGCACGATGTGGGTGTCGTACTCCCGGTTGTCGGCCAGGCCGACGCTGTAGATCGGCTCGGGGAACGCCATGTCGTAGCTGTCCGTGCTGCCGTCGGCGAGCACCCGCAGGCCGGTGAGCCCGTCCCGGCGCAGCGCGACGACCAGGTGCCGCTGGAACGCGTCGACCGACTCCAGCCGGGTGCCCGGCCGGTGCGGGATCAGCTCGACCCAGTCGCCGGGGTTGTCCACCGAGGTGTACGCCAGCGCGAAGTCCTCGGCGTGCTCGTTGTGCAGGATCAAGAAGCGGTGGCCGTGGTGCTCGATCGCGTATTCGACGCCCTGGACCCGTGGCCGGATCAGGGCGGGCTCGGCGGTCGGCGCCTGCGCGTCGATGACCCGTACCTCGCTGGTGACCTTGCTGTTCGCGTCGATGACGATGAACTTCTCGCTGCGGGTGAGCTCGACGCCGACCCAGAAGCGCTCGTCCGTCTCCTCGTACACGACCACGTCGGTCGCGGCGTCCTGCCCGACGGTGTGCCGCCAGACCTTGTCGGGGCGCCAGGCCTCGTCGACCGTGATGTAGAACAGCGTGGAACCGTCGGCCGACCAGGCGCTGCCGTAGAACGTGTCGGGCACCTCGTCGCTCAGCACCTCGCCGGTGCGCAGGTCCTTGACCTTCAGGACAAAACGCTCGTCGCCGTCGAAGTCGACCGAGTAGGCCAGCCGGTCACCGGACGGGCTCACGTCGAACGTGCCGAGCGCGAAGAACTTCTTGCCCTCGGCGAGCTCGTTGCCGTCCAGCAGCACCTCCTCGCCGTCCAGCGGGGCGCCGTCACCGGTGGCGGGCGGGTCGACCACACCGGACACGGTGGCGACACGGCACTGGATGCCGTACTGCTTGCCCTCGACCGTGCGGGTGTAGTACCAGTAGCCGCCCTTGCGGCTCGGCACCGACAGGTCGGTCTCCTGGGTGCGGCCCTTGATCTCGTTGAAGACCCGGTCCTGCAGCTCGGTGAGGTGCGCCGTGGCCGCCTTGGTCCAGGCGTTCTCCGCCTCGAGATAGGCGACGGTCTCCGGGTTCTCCTTCTCGGCGAGCCAGGCGAACTCATCGGTGACGGTGTCGCCGTGGAAGGTGCGCTCGGCGGGCACCTGACGAACCGTGGGCGGGGTCGTGGGCATGTCGGTGGTCACGCTGACCAACGTTACAAGGACCCACAGTCAGGTCGAGGCGAGATGCACCTCTCCCCTCGCCATTCGAACATGTGTACGATATGCCAGAGTGGACGATCTTCGAGCTGTGCGATCTTCGGGGAGGGCTGATGGTGACCGCGCTTCCTGGGCGAGAGCCGTTGCTGCGTGCGCTGATCGACATCTGCGGCCCCGACTTCGCCCGCGAGGCGACCGCCCCCGACATGGTCGCCGGCCACCTCGCCAGCTTCGTCGCCGCACCGGCGACGAACCGCGCGGTGATGGACACGCTGCGGCTGTCCGCGGAGCGCGGTCTGGCGGTCGTCCCGCGCGGCAGCGGTTCCAAAATCGACTGGGGCACGCCACCCCGCGGCATCGATCTGCTGCTGGACACCCGGCGCCTGGACGGCATCTGGGACCACCGCCCGGAACGCCTGACGGCCCAGGTCGGCACGGGCACCCCGGTGCGCCGCGTGCAGGCGGCCCTGGCCCTGCGCGGCCAGCGCCTCGCCGTGGACCCACCCTCGCCGAAGGCGACCATCGGCGGCATGCTCGCGGTCAACGAGTCGGGCCCGCTGCGCCACCGTTACGGCAGCCCCGCCGCCCAGGTCGACCGGATCAGCTACGTGGGCAGCGACGGCACACAGGCCGAATCCGACGGCGAGAACGGCAACCCCGGCATCGCCGAGGTGACCGGGGTGATCGTCTCGGCCAGCCTCCGCCTGCAGCCGCTGCCGGAGGCCCGGCGCTGGGTGATCGTGCCGGTCGCGACCCCGGTCCAGGTGCACCACCTGGTCGAGGCGACGCTGGCGGCACGGGTGACACCGAGCGCGATCGAGGCCGACCTGCCGGTCCCGGCCGCGGTCCGTTCGGCCGGCCAGCCCGCGGGGGCGCTGGCGGTGCTGCTGGAAGGAGCGGCGGCGGAGGTCACCGCCCGGGCCGGCAAGCTGGCGAAGGCGCTGGGCGGCACAGCCGCGGTCACCCCGACGGCGCCGCGCTGGTGGGGCAGATATCCGTTCGGCCGCGAGGACGTGGCGCTGCGCATCGCGGTGCCGAGCGCCGACCTGCACGCGGCGGTCTACGCGCTGCGGGACGTGACGGGTGCGGCGGTGCCGGTGCGCGGATCGGCAGGGCTGGGCACGGTGCACGCGGTGCTGCCGGGAACGCTGCCGCCGGAACGGGTCGAGCGAATCCTGGACGCGGTGCGGGGAGTGCTGCTGGCTCGCGGGGGGAGGTGCGTGGTGATCGCTGCCCCGCCACCGATCAGCACGGTCGTGGCAATGGCCGGCCGCCGAGACCTCTTCTGACAACCGCCACCCGGCCGGGGCGGCGGCCTGGCGTGCCACTCGGCCGGTGCGGCCGGTCTGGCGTGCCACTCGGCCGGTGCGGCCGGTCTGGCGTGCCGGTCGGTCGGGGCGGTGCCGGCTGGGGATCAGCGGACGGCGTGCTCGCGGGCCAGCGCGTCCGCGGCCAGGTGCCGGCCCAGCTTGGCCAGCGAGCCCACCGCGTAGGTCAGATAGGCGAACTGCCCCATCTGCGCCACGTGCGTCAGCGCCAGCTGCTGCGAGGTCAGCCGCCGGGGGAGCAGCGGCGTGCCTGCGCCCAGCACCGTCGGCGCCATCGCCAGGATGATCTCGTCGAGCAGGCCCGCGTCCGCGAACTCGCCCACCAGGTCGCCGCCGCCCGCCAGCCAGACGTTGCGGCCCTGGGCGGCCACCATCATCGCCTCGTGCACCCGCTGCACGTCGCCGCTGACCATGAAGACGTTGGCGTCCGGGACCGGGGGCAGCTCGCGGTGGGTGAAGACCCAGCACGGCACGTCGCCGTACATCTCGTGCCAGTTTTCCGGCTCTTCCAGCACGTTGTCGTTCTTCAGCACCCATTCGTATGTGGCCGCGCCCATCGTGAAGGCGCCGACGCCCGAGAAGAACGCGCCGAACGGGTTGTCCGTGCCCTCGTCGACCTCGAACAGCCAGTCGAGCGAATTGTCCAGGTCGGCGGTGTAGCCGTCGATGCTGGTCGCGGTGTAGTACTGCGTCTTTGCCACGACCACACGATGCCACGGCGCAGCCGGCAAAAAGTCCAATTCCGGCACGCTCGTCCCGGCGCAAGCGTGGTCAGGCCGGTGGTGCGCCCACCCGATAGGTCAGATAGGCGAATCCCCCCTTCTGCTCCATCCCGGTCAGCTTGAGCCGCTGCGAGGTCATCCGGCGCGGCAGGAGCGGCGCGCCCGCTCCGAGCGTCACCGGTGCCACCCCCAGGATCAGCTCGTCGAGCAGCCCGGCGTCCGCGAAGGCCCCGGCCAGCTCGCCTCCGCCGACGATCCAGATGTTCCTGCCCCGGGCGGCCTCGACCATCGCCGCGTGCACCGGGCGGACGTCACCCTGCACGAAGGTCAGGTTGGCACCCGGGATGGCCGCGAGCGACCGGTGGCTGAACACCCAGGCCGGGGTGTCGCCGTAGTAGTCGGCCCACTTCACCGGCTCTTCGAGGAGCGCGTCGTGCTCCAGGACCCACTCGTAGGTCGTGGCGCCCATCGCGAACGCGCCCACCTCGGCGAAGAAGGCGGCGAACGGGTTGGCCGCCTCGTGGTCGCCGCCCTTGTCGGCCTCGAACAGCCAGTCGAGCGAATTGTCGGCATCGGCGATGAAACCGTCGATGCTGGTAGCGGTGTAGAACTGTGTCTTCGGCACGGCTTCTACTCTGCCGCAGCGGTACGACAAAAATCAGGCGTCGTTGCGCAGCACCAGGATCGCGATGTCGTCGCGGGGCTCCTCGACCGAGAAGTTGATCGTCGTCGAGCGCAGCCGGGCCGCCATCACGTCCGCCGGATAGCCCGCCAGCGGGATCGCCGCGTCGCGCAGCCGGTTGGTGCCGAACAGCTCACGGCCGCGGCGGCGCTCTGTCACGCCGTCGGTGTAGAAGATCAGCGAGTCGCCCGGGTTCAGCGTGACGGTGACGTCCGGCGAGGTGATCGTCTCCAGCAGGCCGAGGGCCGTGCCGCCCTCGCCGACGAAGGAGGTCTTGCCGTCCGCGCGGACCAGCACCGACCGGTCGTGGCCCGCCAGGTGCAGGCAGACCTCGAGGTTGGTGCCGGAGCGGACCACCGAGGCCATGGCCAGCGTGCAATAGCGGCCGCCGCCCCGCTGGACCAGCGTGCGGTTGACCCGGCAGAGGATCTCGGTCATCGGCTTGCCGTCGTCGACCAGGATCCGGATCACGTCGCGGACCAGGCCGGTCACCGTCGCGGCCTGGACGCCCTTGCCGGAGACGTCGCCCACGACCACCAGCCAGCTGTCGTCGCCGGCCGGGACCACGTCGTAGAAGTCGCCGCCGACCTCGGAGCCGGTCGGCACGTACTCCGCGGCGAAGCCGATGCCCGGCACGTGCGGCAGCGCCGGGGGCAGCAGCGAGGCCTGCAGGGTGCGGGCGACCTTGTGACGCTCGTCGTGGATCCGGGCGTTGTCGATGGCCAGCGCCGCCCGGCGGGCCACGTCCTCCAGCACCGCCACCTCGTCGCCGTCGTGCCGGTGCCGCTGGAGCCGGCCCACCGCCAGAGTGCCCAGCCGCTGGCCACGGGCGACCAGGGGCACCGCGAAACCCTCCGGGGGCGTGCCGAACATGACCTGCTGGCCCAGCCGGGACGCCTCCTCGAGCCGGGCCAGGATCGAATCCGGTCCCGCCTCGGCGAGGGCCGCGTGCAGCTGCGGCACGGCGGCCTCGTCGGCATGGGTGGCCGCGGCCAGCTGCAACCGCCCCCAGGCGTCCGTGGTGTGCACCGCGCACCACTGGCCCAGCCGGGGCACCACCAGCTGCGGGATGAGCGCCATCGTCAGGTTGACGTCGAGGGACTGGGCGAGCAGCTCGCTGGCCTCGGCCAGGAAGGTCAGCCAGGTCTGCCGGCGCAGGTCGGTACGGCGCAGCCGGTCGTTCTCCAGGTGCAGCGAGAACCGCTCGGCGACGATCGTGGCCAGCGGCTGGGCGTACCCGACCGGGGAGGCGTCCAGTTCCAGCTCACCCGAGTACGGCCGCTGCACCGACAGGGGCACCCGGATCGTCTCGGCGTCGTCCCGGGGCGGCCGCCCGTGCCGCGCCAGCAGTTGCCGGCCGCCACCGTCGCCCCGGTCCAGCCGGACCACGCCGCCGGTCGCGCCGGTGAGCCGGGAGAGCCGGGAGAGCAACTCGGCGGCGAACTCGGCCAGGCTGTCGTCGGTGTGCCGTTCGGGGCTGACCTGGAGCAGCATGGTCAGCTCGCCGACGGTGGGCGCGGCCTCGTCCTCGGCGGTCGGGATGCCGTCGCCGGCGTCGCCCTTGTGCTCCAGCCGGAACCAGACGCCCTTGCCGGGGCCCTGGTGCACGGTGCCCCAGCGGCTCGCGAAGTGATCCACGAGCAGCAGCCCGCGACCACGCTCCGCGACCTCGCCGATGTCCGACTGCTCGTTCTTCGGGCCGACGGCCAGCTGCTCGACCGGGCCCGGGGCGAAGTCGGTCACCGTGACCGTGAGGCCGGCCGGGTCGGCCTCGACCTCGATGTCCAGCTCCGTGCCGGCGTGCACGACCGCGTTCGTGGAGAGCTCGGTGGTCAGCAGCAGCGCCTCGTTGACCAGGGAATCCAGCCCGGATTCCTCGATCACCGAGCGGACCAGGGCGCGCGCCGCGGCGGGCGTACGCCGGTCGTTGGGCAGCCGGACCCGGCGTACGAGAGCTGCCGCGATTCGTCCCGCCTCTACCGACACGTCTGCATCCTCTCCCGCCGACGGGCGATGCACAAAGCCGCACCTCGCGCCGAACTGCCCGGGCGGGGGATGATGGAGCGCCCCAACCCGTTGGACAGCGAGTGAGGACAGCATGACTGCGACCCACCAGGTCAATGTCGGCGTGCCCGACGAGACCGCCGTACTCGTCGAGCTCGCGGAGGCGCTACGCCGGGTCAGCCGAGGCGACCTCAAGGTCCGCCTGCCCCGGCGCAGCGGCGTCGCCGGCGAGGTCGCGGACGCGTTCAACGAGGTCGTGTCGTTGCAGGAGCGGCAGAACCTGGAGGTGCGCCGGATCAGCCGGATCGTCGGCCGGGACGGCCGGCTGACCGAGCGCCTCGACGAGGAGGGCCTGGACGGCGCCTGGGCGGACAGCGCCCGGTCGGTGAACTCGCTGATCGACGACCTGGGCCGGCCGACGACGGAGATCTCCCGGGTCATCGTGGCGGTGGCCGACGGTGACCTGTCGCAGCACATGGCACTCGAGATGGACGGCCGACCCCTGCGGGGTGAATTCCTGCGGATCGGCCGGGTCGTCAACACGATGGTGGACCAGCTGTCCTCGTTCGCCGACGAGGTGACCCGGGTGGCCCGCGAGGTCGGCACCCAGGGTGAGCTCGGTGGCCAGGCCGACGTCCGCGGCGTGGCCGGCACCTGGAAGGACCTGACCGACTCGGTCAACACAATGGCGTCGAACCTGACCCACCAGGTGCGCTCGATCTCGCAGGTGGCGACCGCGATGGCCCGCGGCGACCTGTCGCAGAAGATCACCGTCTCGGCCCGCGGCGAGGTGGCCGAGCTGGCCGACACCATGAACGGCCTCACCGACACCCTGCGGCTCTTCGCCGAGCAGGTGACCCGGGTGGCCCGCGAGGTCGGCACCGAGGGCAAGCTCGGCGGCCAGGCCGAGGTGCCGAACGTGGCCGGCACCTGGAAGGACCTCACCGACTCGGTGAACTCGATGGCCTCCAACCTGACCAGCCAGGTCCGCAACATCGCCCAGGTCTCCACCGCGGTGGCGAAGGGCGACCTGTCGCAGAAGATCACCGTGGCCGCGCAGGGCGAGATCCTCGAGCTGAAGGACACCGTGAACACGATGGTGGACCAGCTGTCGTCGTTCGCCGACGAGGTGACCCGGGTGGCGCGCGAGGTCGGCACCGACGGCCGGCTCGGCGGCCAGGCCCAGGTCCGCGGCGTCTCCGGCACCTGGCGCGACCTCACCGAGAACGTCAACCAGCTCGCCGCCAACCTCACCGACCAGGTCCGCAACATCTCCCAGGTCTCCACGGCGGTGGCGAAGGGCGACCTGTCGCAGAAGATCACGGTGGACGCCCGGGGTGAGATCGCCGAGCTGAAGAACACCGTGAACACGATGGTGGACCAGCTGTCGTCGTTCGCCGACGAGGTGACCCGGGTGGCCCGCGAGGTGGGCTCGGAGGGCAAGCTCGGCGGTCAGGCCGAGGTCAAGGGCGTCTCCGGTACGTGGCGCGACCTCACCGACAACGTGAACTACATGGCCTCCAACCTGACCAGCCAGGTCCGCAACATCGCCTCGGTCACCACCGCCGTGGCCAAGGGCGACCTGGGCCAGAAGATCACGGTGGATGCCCGCGGCGAGATCCTGGAGCTGAAGTCCACGGTCAACACGATGGTGGACCAGCTGTCCTCGTTCGCCGACGAGGTGACCCGGGTGGCCCGCGAGGTCGGCACCGAGGGCAAGCTCGGCGGCCAGGCGCAGGTGCGCGGCGTGGCCGGCACCTGGCGCGACCTGACCGACAACGTCAACTCGATGGCGTCGAACCTGACCGCCCAGGTCCGCAACATCGCCCAGGTGTCCACCGCGGTCGCCCGCGGTGACCTGTCGCAGAAGATCACGGTGGACGCCCAGGGCGAGATCCTGGAGCTGAAGTCGACCGTGAACACGATGGTGGACCAGCTGTCCTCGTTCGCCGACGAGGTGACCCGGGTGGCCCGCGAGGTGGGCTCGGAGGGCAAGCTCGGCGGCCAGGCGCAGGTGCGCGGCGTGGCCGGCACCTGGCGCGACCTGACCGACAACGTGAACTACATGGCGTCGAACCTGACCGCCCAGGTCCGCAACATCGCCTCGGTCACCACGGCCGTGGCCAAGGGCGACATGTCGCAGAAGATCACGGTCGACGCGCGCGGCGAGATCCTCGAGCTCAAGGACACCGTCAACACGATGGTCGACCAGCTCTCCTCGTTCGCCAACGAGGTCACCCGGGTCGGCCGCGAGGTCGGCATCGAGGGCAAGCTGGGCGGTCAGGCCGAGGTCAAGGGCGTTTCCGGTACGTGGCGCGACCTCACCGACAACGTCAACCAGCTCGCCTCCACGCTGACCACCCAGCTGCGCGCCATCGCCGAGGTGTCCACGTCGGTGACCCGCGGTGACCTGACCCAGAGCGTGGCCGTCGAGGCCCAGGGTGAGGTCGCCGAGCTCAAGGACAACATCAACCAGATGATCGTGACGCTGCGGGAGACCACCAAGGCGAACGCCGAGCAGGGCTGGCTGGACTCCAACCTGGCCCGGATCGGCGGCCTGCTGCAGGGCCAGCGGGATCTCGACGAGGTCTGCCGCATGATCATGACCGAGGTGACGCCGCTGGTGGACGCGCAGCTCGGCGCGTTCTTCATGGTCGACCACGAGGAGGCCGTGATGCGCCTGCGGCTGGCCGCCTCGTACGGCTATGTCGCCCGCAACCATGAGGTGACCTTCGGGCCCGGTGAGGGACTTGTCGGCCAGGCCGCGGTCTCCCGCCGTACGATCCGGGTCCGGGCGACCCACGACGGCATCCTGACGATGCGCTCGGGTCTCATGTCGATGCCGCCGAACGACCTGGTCGTGCTGCCGGTGCTGTTCGAGGGCGAGATGCTCGGCGTGATCGAGTTCGCCTCGGTGGCCGCGTTCTCCGGGTTGCACCTGACCTTCCTGGAGCGCCTGGTGGCGGCCATCGGCGTCGCGCTCAACACCATCCAGGCCAACCGGCGCACCGAGGAGTTGCTCGCGCAGTCGCAGCGGCTGGCCCGCGAGATGCAGGACCAGTCGGCCGAGCTGCAGCGCACCAACGCCGAGCTGGAGGACAAGGCGCAGCTGCTCAGCGAGCAGAAGGGCAACATCGAGACGAAGAACCGGGAGATCGAGCTGGCCCGCCTCGGCCTGGAGGAGAAGGCGCAGCAGCTGTCCCGGGCCTCGGCCTACAAGACCGAGTTCCTCGCGAACATGAGCCACGAGCTGCGGACCCCGCTCAACTCGCTGCTGCTGCTGGCCCGGCTGCTCGCCGACAACCCCGAGCACAACCTGACCGAGAAGCAGATCGAGTTCGCCCGGACCATCCACAGCGCCGGCTCGGACCTGCTGTCGCTGATCGACGACATCCTCGACCTCAGCAAGATCGAGGCCGGCCGGATGGACGTCGAGCCGGACCAGGTCGACTTCGACGGCGTCCGCAGCTACGTCGAGCAGGCCTTCGCCCCGCAGGCCGACGAGAAGGGCCTGGAGTTCCGGGTGGACGTCTCGGCCGACCTGCCGGAGTCGATCGTCACCGACGCCCAGCGGCTCCAGCAGATCCTGCGCAACCTGCTCTCCAACGCGGTCAAGTTCACCGACAACGGCTCGGTGACGCTGAGCATCCACCCGGCGCCGGCCGGCACCGACTTCGACATCCCGGCGCTGGCCGCGGCCCGGCAGGTGGTGGCGTTCGCGGTCACCGACACCGGGATCGGCATCTCCGACGAGAAGCTCAGCCTGATCTTCGAGGCGTTCCAGCAGGCGGACGGCACCACCAGCCGCAAGTACGGCGGCACCGGCCTGGGCCTGTCGATCAGCCGGGAGTTCGCGGCGCTGCTCGGCGGCACGATCGTCGTCTCCTCGGTGCCCGGCGAGGGCTCGACCTTCACGCTCTACATGCCGGACGCGCTGGTCGGCGACACCATCCCGGCGCCGTCGCTGCCCCAGCTCTCGTCGTCGAGCTCGGCCGGCCAGCCGCGCCGGGCGCTGTCCTCGCTGGACCTGCCGCTGATCACGGCCCGCCCGGAGCTGGAGACGCACACGGTCAGCCCGGCCAGCCGGCAGCTCGACGGCGCCACGGTGCTGATCGTCGACGACGACGTGCGCAACGTCTTCGCGCTCACCAGCGCCCTGGAGATGCACGGCCTGAACGTCCTGTACTCCGACAACGGCGTGGACGGGGTGCGGCTGCTGGCCGAGCACCCGGAGGTCGACATCGTGCTGATGGACGCGATGATGCCGGAGCAGGACGGCTACGAGACAACCCGCGGAATCCGCCGCAATCAGCGCTTCGCGGACCTACCGGTAGTGTTCCTGACAGCGAAGGCGATGCCCGGCGACCGGGAGTCGGCGCTCGCGGCGGGCGCGAGCGACTACATCACCAAGCCCGTCGACCTGGACGAGCTGATCGAGCTGATGGCCCGATGGGTGAACGCGTCCGACACTGCCGGGACGGAGACCGAGAATGGCTGAGCGGGCGAAGGCGCTGCTGGTCGATGACCGGCGCGACAACCTGCTGGCCCTGGAGGCGATCCTGCAGGGTCTGCCGGTGCAGGCGGTCGCGGTGGAGAGCGGCGAGGCAGCCCTCAAGCAGCTGCTCACGGACGACTTCGCGGTGATCCTGCTGGACGCCCAGATGCCCAACATGGACGGGTTCGAGACGGCCGGGCACATCAAGCGCCGGGAACGCACCCGGCACGTGCCGATCCTGTTCCTGACGGCGGCCGACCGCGACGCCCAGCTGGCGCTGCGCGGGTATGCGGTGGGCGCGGTGGACTACCTGACCAAGCCGTTCGACCCGTGGGTGCTGCGGGCCAAGGTGTCCATCTTCGTCGAGCTGTGGACCAAGACCCAGCAGCTCAAGGCGCAGGCGGAGGCCAGCCGGGAGCGGGACGCGCAGTGGCAGCGCCTGACCGACCTGGTCGACGAAGCGGCCCGGGCGCTGCGAGCCGGCGGCGACGAGGCCGCCGGCGAGGCGCTGGAGCTGCTCGAGAAGGCCCGCTGGGGCAACTAACCCTGGCGCAGCTCGGCGATCACCGGGGCGAAGCGCACCTCCGGCGAGCCGCCGTGCGCGCGCAGCCGCCCCACCATCTCGGCCAGGTCCTGTTCCGTCGACTGTGGCGGCAGCCCCATGGCCACGATGTCGGCCTGTTCGGCGGCCAGCCGGAGCATCCCCGGCTTGGCGGCCGCCACCAGGATCGGCGTGCTGTCCGGGCCTTCCCGGACGGCCCGGATGGTGTCCGCCACCCGCCGCAGCCGCTCGCCCGGCGTGCCGAACGGCGCACCCAGCGTTGCCGCGTCCTGCTCGGCGCCCGGACGTCCGCCCCCGAGGCCCAGCTCGAAGCGGCCGCCGCTGAGCAGTTGCAGGCTCCGGGTCTCCCACGCGACCAGGCCCGGCGTGCGGTTCGGCGCGCTGAGCACGTACGTGCCCAGCCGCAGCGTGCTGGTGCGCGCCGCCGCCGAGGCCAGGGCCGCGAACGGCGACAGGGTCTGCACGCCGTCGGGCACGAGCAGGATGTCGTAGCCGAGCTCTTCCGCCTGTTGCGCGATGCCGACCCACTCCGCGCCGGTCCGGGCCGTTGCCGCCACCACGCCGAATCGAAATGTCATGGCGTCAGGCTGCCGCCGGCCGCGGGCGGTGTCGTCATCCCGGGAGCGGCTCCGCGGCTACGCCCGGCAACGTAGCCCGGCCGGGAGCCGACAGGAAGTTGTCAGGTAGAACTCGAGATCATCAGGGCGCTGCGCAGGCCGGTGATGTCCAGCACGCGGAGCAGGAAGTCGCCGACGTTGGCCAGGGCCAGCACCGCGCGGGCATGCTGGGCCTTACGGGAGAGCACCACCAGGGTGCCCAGACCCTGCGAGTCGCAGAACGTCACGCCGGACATGTCGAGCACGATCCGGGAGGGTGGTTCCAGCAGAGTTTCGTTCACCATGGCCGACAATTTGGTGACCGTGAGCACGTCGATCTCGCCGGCGAGGTGGAAGACAACCTCGTCGGGGGTTTGCTCAACCGCGATGGACAGCTCCGGTCGCTCCACCGGGTCAGCGTATCGCGGGCGAGGGAATCCAGCCTGTTGGGCATGGTTCATCCACCCGTACCGACCCACCGATCGTGACCTGTACAACGCGCCTGCGGGGCTGCCAGGGCAGCCGGCGGCCGGCGCTGACAGAATGGGAATCGCCGTGACCACCTCATACCGCGCCGCGGGCAGTCCGTACCCGGACGAGGCCCCGGTCTCCCAGGCCCTGTTCGACCGCGCCATCGGCATCGTGCCCGGCGGGGTCAATTCACCCGTGCGTGCGTTCAAGTCCGTGGGCGGTACGCCCCGGTTCATGGTGCGTGGCGAGGGTCCGTGGATGGTCGACGCCGACGGGCGCCGCTACGTGGACCTGGTCTGCTCGTGGGGTCCGCTGATCCACGGGCACGCCCATCCGGCGATCGTCGCCGCGGTGCAGGCCGCCGCCGCGCTCGGCACCAGCTTCGGCACCCCGACCGAGGGCGAGGTGGAGCTGGCCGAGGAGATCGTCCGGCGCACCCCGGTCGAGCAGGTGCGCCTGGTCAGCTCGGGCACCGAGGCGACCATGACCGCGATCCGGCTGGCCCGCGGCTTCACCGGGCGCAGCAAGATCGTGAAGTTCGCCGGCTGCTACCACGGCCACGTCGACGCGCTGCTGGCCGCGGCCGGCTCCGGCGTCGCCACCCTGGGCCTGCCGGACTCGCCCGGGGTCACCGGTGCGGCGGCCAGCGAGACCATCGTGCTGCCCTACAACGACATCGCGGCGGTCGAGGCGGTCTTCCGCGACAACAACGACATCGCCGCGATCATCACCGAGGCCGCGGCCGGCAACATGGGCGTGATCGCGCCGCGCGAGGGCTTCAACCGGCGGCTGGCCGAGCTGGCCCACGCGAATGGCGCGCTGCTCATCGTCGACGAGGTGATGACCGGCTTCCGGGTGGCTCCGGGTGGCTGGCACGAGCTCGATCCGGCGGACGCCGACCTGTTCACGTACGGCAAGGTCATGGGTGGTGGGCTGCCCGCCGCGGCCTTCGGCGGCCGCACCGAGATCATGTCCCGGCTGGCCCCGGCTGGGCCGGTCTACCAGGCCGGCACGCTCTCCGGCAACCCGCTGGCCTGCGCGGCCGGGCTGACCAGCCTGCGGCTGGCCGACGACGCCGTCTACAAGCGGCTCGACGAGCTCTCCGCGACGGTGGGCGCGCTCGCCTCGGACGCGCTGAACACCGCGGGCGTCCCGCACCGGCTCTCCTTCGCCGGCAACATGTTCTCGATCTTCTTCACGGACGTCGAGGTCGTCGACTACGACTCGGCGAAGACCCAGGACGCGGGCGCGTTCAAGGCGTTCTTCCACGCGATGCTGTCCCGCGGGGTATATCTGCCGCCGAGCGCGTTCGAGTCCTGGTTCGTGTCGGCGGCGCTGAACGACGCCGCGTTGGAGCAGATCGGCGCGGCGCTGCCGGCGGCAGCGCGCGCGGCCGCCGCAGCGGGGGGAGCAACACCTTGAGCGAGCCGACCCGGACCACGGTGCACGTGCTGCGGCACGGCGAGGTCTACAACCCGGGCAAGATCCTGTACGGTCGCCTGCCCGATTTCCACCTCTCCGAGCTGGGCCGGCAGATGGCGAAGGCGGCCACCGAGGCACTCGCCGACCGGGACGTCACGCACGTGGTGGCGAGCCCGCTGGAGCGCGCGCAGGAGACGGCCGAGCCGTTCGCCGCCCACTTCAAGCTGGAGACGGCCACCGACACCCGGCTGATCGAGAGCGCGAACTTCTTCGAGGGCAAGAAGGTGTCGGTCGGCGACGGCGCGTTCTCCAACCCGCGCAACTGGTGGGTGCTGCGTGACCCGATCACCCCGTCCTGGGGCGAGGCGTACCTGGTGATCGCGCAGCGGATGTTCGCCGCGGTGCAGGCCGCCCGGGTCGCCGCCGAGGGTCACGAGGCGGTCTGCGTCTCGCACCAGCTGCCCATCTGGACCCTGCGCCGCTACGTGGAGAAGAAGCGCCTCTGGCACGACCCGCGCCGCCGGCAGTGCGGGCTGGCCAGCCTGACCTCGTTCGTCTTCGAGGACGCCAAGATCGTGGGCATCGAGTATGCGGAGCCCGCCGCCGCGCTGGTGGCCATGTCACCCGGCGCCCGGACGGCCAAGGGGGCGTGACCGTGCGCCGGCTTCCCGCAGTCGTCGTCGCCGCCATGGTGGCCGCCGGCGCCCTGACCGGCTGCGGGGGCGAGAGCTGGGAAAAGGCGTGCTCGACAAACGCCGACGGCGTCATCGAGTGCAGCACCGACCAGCGCCCCGAGGCCCGCGCGGTCACCGGTGAGCTGCTCGACGGCGGCGACTACGACGTCACCCAGGACCGCGGCAAGGTCGTCGTGGTCAACTTCTGGGGCTCCTGGTGCAACCCGTGCCGGGCCGAGGCGGACGACCTGGAGCAGACGTACCAGGCGACCAAGGCGCAGCAGGTGGCCTTCGTCGGGGTCAACTCGCGCGACGACCGGGACGCCGCCAAGGCGTTCGAGCGGGGCTTCGGGGTGACCTACCCGAGCATCTTCGACCACGACGGCAGCGTCGCGCTCAAGTTCGACGTCACCCAGGTCGCCACCCCGTCGACGCTGGTGCTGGACCGGCAGGGCCGGATCGCCGCGGCCGTGCGCAAGCCCGTCACGGTCGACCTGCTCCGCCCGCTGGTCGAGCGGATCGCCGCGGAGACCCCGGCCTGATGGGCGCGACCTTCGCCGACGCGGCCAGCACCGGCCCGCTGCTGCTGGCGATCGGTGCCGCCCTGATCGCCGGGGTGGTCAGCTTCCTGTCGCCCTGCGTGCTGCCGCTGATGCCCGGCTACCTCTCGTACGTGACCGGCCTGGCCGGCGCCGACCTGGACGCCGCGCTGGGGGTGCGGCCGAAGGACGAGCCCGCCGGCGGATCCGTGGCGGTGCGGACCCGGGAGCCGCAGACCCGGGCCGGCGGCCGGGGCCGGGTGCTGGCCGGGACGGTGCTGTTCGTCGTCGGTTTCTCCGTGGTCTTCATGCTGCTGGCCACGCTGGTCGCCAACATCGGGCTGGCGCTCAAGACCCACGAGCGCACCCTCAACATCGTGCTCGGCGTGCTGATCATCGGGCTCGGCCTGATGTTCCTCGGCCTGGTCCCCGGCATGCAGGGCCAGGCCCGGATCTCCTGGCTGCCCAACGCGGGCCTGGCCGGAGCGCCGATCCTGGGCGCGCTGTTCGGGCTCTCCTGGCTGCCCTGCACCGGGCCCACCCTCGGCGCGGTCCTCGGCCTGGCCACCACCAGCGGGCAGACCGACCGCGCGGTGGTGCTGGCGCTGGCCTACAGCCTCGGGCTGGGGGTGCCGTTCGTGCTGTTCGGACTCTTCTTCCGGCGGCTGCTCGGGGTCTTCAAGGCGGTCCGCCGCAACAGCCGGTGGGTGACCCGGATCGGCGGCGTGCTGCTCATCGCGGTCGGGCTGGCGCTGGTCACCGGCGGCTGGAACGACTTCCTGATCTGGCTGGTGACCACCTTCAACTACGACGCGGGGACGCTGCTGTGACCGTCGTCGAGGAACGCCCGACGCCCGCGGCCGAGCCACCGCCGCGCCGGCCCCACCGGCTCCGGGCGCTGCTGCGCAACTCCTGGCGCCAGCTCACCAGCATGCGGACCGCGCTGGTGCTGCTGTTCCTGCTGGCCGTGGCGGCGATCCCGGGCTCGGTGCTGCCGCAGCGCGCGGTCAACGTCGAGAACGTCGCCGGCTACTTCCGCGACCACCCCGACCTGGCGCCGTTCCTGGACCGGCTGGGCGGGTTCGACGTGTACGCGTCGCCCTGGTTCGCGTCGATCTACCTGCTGCTGTTCACCTCGCTGGTGGGCTGCGTGGTGCCGCGGCTGCTGGACCACTTCCGCGCGCTGCGCACCGTACCCCCGGACGCTCCTCGCCGGCTGGAGCGACTGCCGCAGCACGCGGCGGCAGAGCAGCGACCCGGCGATCCGGCCGGCACGGCCGCGACCGTCGCGGCCGGCCTGCGCCGCCGCCGCTTCCGCACCGTCGTGCGCGAGCAGCCGGACGGCACCTGGACGGTCGCGGCCGAGAAGGGTTTCCTCAAGGAGACCGGCAACCTGCTCTTCCACTTCGCCCTGCTCGCGGTGCTGATCGGGGTGGGCTTCGGGCACTGGTACGGCTGGCACGGCAACCGCCTCCTGGTGCAGGGCACCGACCTGGGCTTCTGCAACTCGGTGACGCAGTACGACGAGTCCTCGCTCGGCCCCCGGCTGGACGCGGCCGACCTGCCGTTCTTCTGCCTGCGGCTGACCGACTTCCACGCCAGCTACCAGAGCAACGGCCAGCCGAAGTCGTTCGGCGCGGACGCCGAGGTGCAGACCGAGCAGGACGGCCCGTGGCGCCCGACCGAGTTCACGGTCAACCACCCGCTGCGCCTCGCCCAGGCCAACGTGCACCTGCTCGGCCACGGCTACGCGCCGGTCCTGCGCTACACCGACCGGTTCGGCGCGCAGCAGACCAAGATCGTGCCGTTCCTGCCCCGCGACCAGATGCTGACCAGCGAGGGCGTCGCGCAGTTCCCGGACGTCAACATCGACCCGAAGACCAACAAGCGCGACGAGGATTTGCAGGTCGCCTTCGAGGGCGTGTTCCTGCCCACGGTGGACCCGAAGGGCGGCGTGACCTCGATCTTCCCCGCCGAACGGGACCCGGTGCTGTACCTGTCGGCGTACCGGGGCAACCTCGGCGTCGACGCCGGCCTGCCCGGCTCGATCTACGCGCTGGACCGCACCCAGCTGGCCAACGGCCAGCTGAAGAAGGTCAGCGCGGAACGCCCGCAGCGGCTCGCAGTCGGCGAGTCCTGGACCCTGGACGACGGCACCAAGCTGGAGTTCGTCGGCACCCGGCAGTTCGCCACCCTCGCGGTCCGCTACGACCCCACCCAGCCGCTGGTGCTGGGCGGCGCGGTGCTGGGCCTGCTGGGGCTGATGCTGTCGCTGGCCGGGCACCGCCGCCGGGTGTGGTTCCGGGTTTCGCCCCCTGAGAAGTCGGAACCGGGCGCCGGCGGTAGTTTGATGGAGGCCGGCGGCCTGCCGCGCACCGACTATCCGGGCTTCCAGGAGGAGTTCGAGCAGGTCGTGGCGGCAGCCCGGGACGATGAGAGGACGCCGTAGTGGCGGAGTTGTCTGACCAGTTGATGGCCTTCACCGTGCTGGCTTACCTGGCGGCGATGGTCTGCTACGCCGCCGAGTACGCATTCGGCAACCGCAGCCACATCGGCCGCGCAGCCACCCGCGAGCTCGTGGGCGCGGGCGCCCCGGTGCCACCGGACGCCACGGAAATCCCGCCGCAGCCGCCACGCGACCGCGGGGTGCTGCTCGGCCTGATCGCGGTGGGCCTCAACTGGCTGGCCTTCGCACTGCACCTGGGCACGGTGGTCACCCGAGGCATCGCGGCGGACCGGATGCCCTGGGGCAACATGTACGAGTTCATCCTCGCGGTGACGCTCGTCGGCTCGGCGGTCTGGCTGGGCGTCCTGACCCGCAAACCAGCCGTCCGCCACCTCGGCCTGTTCGCGGCGCTGGCGCTGGTGGTGCTGCTCGGCGCGGCGGGGCTGATCGCGTACACCCCGGTGGGCCCGCTGGTGCCGGCGCTGAACTCGTACTGGTACATCGTGCACGTATCAACAATCATCGTGGCCTCGGGCATCTTCCTGATCGGCGCGGTGCCGGCGGCGATGTTTCTGGTCCGGGCCGGCTATGACGCGGGCAATCGGTCGTTCCCGTACACGCTGGGGGCGAGGGTGCCGTCGGCGCAGGTGCTGGAGCGGTTGACTTTCCGGTTGCATGCGTTCGCGTTCCCGCTGTTCACGTTCGGGGCTTTGATCGCTGGGCCGTTGTGGGCTGAGGCTTCGTGGGGGCGGTATTGGGGGTGGGACCCCAAGGAGGTGTGGGCGTTCATCTCATGGGTGGTCTACGCGGCGTACCTGCACGCCAGAGCGACGCCGAGCGTGCGGCGGAGCACGGCGACCTGGATCGCGCTGATCGGTTTCGTGACCATGTTGATGAATCTGTTCGGGGTCAATTTGTTCTTCGAGGGGCTGCATTCCTACGCCAACGCCGGCGGGTAGGGCTCTTACTTTTCCTGGTCGTCGCTCTCGCTGATTCGCTTGCCCGCTGGTTCTTGTAGCTGCGGGGTCGTGGGCCTGAGCGTTGCGTAGCAACGTCTACCTCGATGCCCACGTTTGTCGCGTCTGTGAGCGCTCCGCCGTCTACAGCTCCCGCACCTCACCTCGCCGCGTCGCCACACCGCCTGGACCTTGTGGCGCTGGGGCGGACCTGATTGCAGCGCCACATGTGTCCACCGCGAGGTCTACGTCCGGCATACCCGCGAGTGGACCTCTCGCCTCGTCTCGCCGCGCCCGCCCGCGCCGTCTCGCCCGTCTCGCCCCGCCGCGCCCGCCCCGGCCGCGCCTGTCTCGCCGCGCCGCCCCGCCGCGCCCGGCCCGGCAGCCTCGCGCAGCGTTGCCGGCACCGCGCTTTGCCTCACCGCGCGTCCGACCCGACCCGCGCCGCGTTGACCCCGCCGCGCATACCGCGCCTCCCGCGCTTCGCCTCGCTTCGCGGCGCGTTGCGTCGCCTGAATCTTGTGGCGCAGGGGTGCGGAGCTGACCGCAGCGGCACGAAGTCCACCAACAGTCGCTGCACCCGCCCCGCCGCGACCGGATCTTGTCGCGTTGAGGTGCGGAGCTGACCGCAGCGCTACAACGTCCACCGCGACGGCCACGTCCGGCGTGTCCGCAAGCGGCACCCCCTGCTTCTGGCGGCCCTGCTTTCTGACGTGCCCGTCTTGCGCGTGCCCGTCTTGCGCGTGCCCGTCTTGCGCGTGCCCGTCTTGCGCGTGCCCGTCTTGCGCGTGCCCGTCTTGCGCGTGCCCGTCTTGCGCGTGCC